>NZ_JBHUSF010000318.1:0-10532 GCF_042673295.1 Rhodococcus sp. NPDC057014 | reverse complement strand
CGGTGTGTCCGCCGCCGCGCACCCACGTCGCTCAGTCCAGGTTCCGGGAAATGACGAGCTTCATGATGTCGGACGTGCCTTCCTCGATCTCCTCCAGTTTGACGTCGCGCATCCACTGCTCGACGGGGTACTCGCGGGAATACCCCCACCCGCCGAGCGTCTGCACCGCAGCGTGCGTGACGAACATGGCGGTCTCGGACGCCGTCAGTTTCGCCATGGCGGCGATGCCCCGGGCGTTTCCGCCGCTGTCGATGATGCGGGCGGCGTGATGGACCAGGAGCCGGGCGGATTCGATCCGCGTCGCCATGTCCGCAAGCCGGAACGCGACCGCCTGGTGCTCGATGATCGGCACCCCGAACTGCTTGCGCGTCTTGGCGTAGTCGAGGGCGTACTCGTAGGCGGCGCGGGCGGCGCCGACGGCGGCCGCCCCGAGCACGACACGGGAGATGTCGAACGTGCCCATCAGGCCGTAGAAGCCCTGCCCTTCGGCGCCGAGACGATTCTCCTCGGGGACGAACACGTTGTCGAAGAAGATCTCCCGGCACACGATGGCGCGCTGCCCCATCTTCTTCATCGGCTCACCGAACGTCATTCCCTCGGCGCCCTTCTCGATCAGGAACGCGGACACGCCGCCGGACCGCTGGGTGCGGTCGGTCTTCGCGAACACGACGTAGAACTGGGCGGCACCCGCATTCGAGATCCACGCCTTCTGCCCGTTGAGGCGGTAGCCGCCGTCGATGCGCTCCGCGGTGGTGACGATCGATGCCGCATCCGAACCGGATCCCGGTTCGGTGGTGGCCAGCGAGGTCATCGGGGCGTTCGGTCCGGTGAGGGGGCCGAGCCACTGCTTCTTCTGCTCCTCGGTGCCGAGGACCATGATCGGGTCGGAGAAGAAGCCGTTGGAGCACACGAGGTTCCCGATGCCGGGATCGCCCCAGCACAGTTCCTCCTGCACCAGGCACTGGGTGAAGACGTCGCCCATGCCGCCTCCGCCGAACTCCTCGGGGATCATGAAGTCGGTGATGCCCACCGCGGCGGCCTTGGCGAAGATGTCGACGGGTGTCACGACATCCGCCTCGTCGACCTCCCGGCCGCGGGGCCGGATCTCCTTCTGCGCGAAGTCGCGGCACAGCTCGACGATCTGCTTCTGCTCGTCGGTCAGGGGCCAGGCGGGGATGTTGGTGGTGGTCATATGCTGTTCCTTCGCTTCCAATGCGGTTGTGCCGGTGCGGGACTGTGGTGTGCGGGTGGTGCCGTGCGGGTGCGTCGGGTCAGCGCTGCACCGCCGTCAGTTCGGTGAACTCCTCGACGCCGAACCGGCCGAGTTCCCGGCCGAGGCCGGACGATTTCCAGCCCCCGAACGGGGCCTCGGGGTTGAACGGGGCGCCGTTGACGTCGACCTGACCGGTGTCCATCCGCGCCGCGACGCCCAGTGCCCGGTCCGGGTCGGCCGACCACACGGCGCCGCCGAGCCCGTAGTCGCTGTCGTTGGCGAGCCGGACCGCGTCGTCGTCGCCGTCGTGGGGGAGGACGACCAGCACGGGTCCGAAGATCTCCTCCCGCACGATCGGGTCGCGCGGCCCGACGTCGGCGAGCACGGTCGGCCGCAGGTAGTGGCCGGTCTCGAGGCCGGCAGGCACGCCGGTACCTCCCGCGGCCAGGCGCGCCCCGCCGGCGACCGCCGCGTCGACGGACTCCGCGATCGATCGCCGCTGCGCAGCCGAGATCACCGGCCCGAGTTGCGTCGAGCGGTCCCGGGGATCGCCCACCCGCAACGCGCCGGCATGGTCGGCGGCGAGTGCGACCGCCTCCTCGTAGCATGCACGCGGCACGAGCAGACGAGTCCACGCGCTGCACGTCTGACCCGAGTTGAGCATGGCCGCGTCGACGGTCGCGGTGACCGCTTCCGGGAGCGGGGCATCGCCCAGCACCACGGACGCCGACTTGCCGCCGAGTTCGAGGCACGCCCGTGTCAGGGATTCCGCGGCGGAGTGGGCGACGGCCCTGCCGACAGCGGTCGAGCCGGTGAACGACACCACGTCGACACCGGGATGCGCGGCAAGCGCGGCTCCCACCGTGCGGCCGCGGCCCGGCACCAGGTTCACGACCCCCGGCGGAAGTCCGGCGTCGAGTACGGCGTCAGCGAACAGATACGTGGACAGCGGGGTGAGTTCGGCCGGTTTCACGACGGTGGTGCAGCCCGCCGCGAGAGCAGCGCCCACCTTGGCCACGAGCTGGTAGAAGGGATAGTTCCACGGGGTGATGCACGCGACGACACCCGCGGGGCGCCGCAACAGCAGCGTCCGGCCCAACCGTTCCTGGAACGGAAGGTCCCTGGCGAGCCGGGCATACGACGCGAGGATCTCGATACCGAGGTCGATGTGCGCTTCCTCGGCCACAGTGACGGGGGCACCCACTTCGGCGACGGTGGTGTCGACGAGGAGTTGCCTCCGCGCGCGCAGTCGGTCGCACAGCTCTTCCAGGAGCTTCGCGCGATCCTCGGGAGTGCGTGCACCCCAGACTGTTCCAGCGGCGCGTGCCGCCGCGACGGCTGCGTCGACGTGATCGACACCGGCCGACGCGGACCGGCCGATCACCGACTCGGTGGCCGGGTCGTGCACCAGCGTGTACTCGGTGACGGGAATCCAGTTCCCGCCGACGAGGATCGAGTCGCGGTCCCAGGTGGTGTGCATCGTGGTGGTCATCGGGCCGCCGCTCGCGAATCCGTGTACACGGACTTGCCGAGCCAGTGGCCGCCGTCGGTGCCGACGGCGACGCGGCCGCGGAATTCGTCGACAGTGTTCGGGACGAGGCCGGGGGAGCGGGTCTCGGTCATCGCAGTGTTCTCCTGTGCTGTCGCAGGATGTGGACTCACGGGGCAGGGGCCGGTTCGGCGGCCACGACGAGCGCGTCGACGGTGAGCGCGCCGTCCGGGGCGACGCGGACCGGATTCAACTCGATCTCGGCGATGTCGGTCCGTTCCGTGATCAACCGGGACACCCGCGTGATCACGCCGACCAGGCTGTCGACGGATGCCGCGGGGCGTCCCCGCCAGCCGCGCAGAAGCGGCATGCAGCGGAGGCGTTCGAGCATCGCGAGGGCACTCTCGGGTCCGACGGGTGCCACTTCCAGGGCGATGTCCTGCAACACTTCGGTTTCGGTGCCGCCTGCCCCCACCACGATCACCGGGCCGAGGTCGGGATCACGGCGTGCGCCGACGAGGATCTCCACGGTTCCCGACCGGGTGTCCTGCTCCTCGAGCACGTAGTCGCCGTCGCCGAGCCGGGCATGCATGTCGTCGAAACTGCGCACCAGGTGCTGGGTGCCGGCGATGCCGACCGCAACCCCTCCGGCCTCGCTCTTGTGCTCGAGCCAGCTCGCCTTGAGGACCCACGGTGCCCGCAGGCGGCCGGCCAGTTCGACGGCCTCCTCCCGGGTGCGGACGACCCCGCCGTCCGGGAAGTCGACGCCCAGTTCGGCGAGGAGTTCCCGCGCCGCCCAGTAGCCGGGTCGGAGCGGTCCCTGCGGAACAGTCTCGGAGGGGGCCTGATTCGGTGGAACCGGCGGTCGCAGGCGGGACAGTCCGGCCAGCGCGCGACTCGCGGAATCGATCGTGTCGAACACGGGTACGCCGTGCCGCCACAGTACCTGTGCCGTGCTCGATTCCGGGGCCATGGTGTGGACGACGACGGGTTTGCCCGTCTCCGCGGACGCCCGCCCGATCCGTTCCGCGACGGCCGCTTCGCGTTCGGCGAGCGCGGGTGCGTCCCGGGCGTAGCAGCCGAAGTAGCCGGTGAGCACCACGGCGTCCGACTCGTCGGCAGAAAGGAGACATTCGACGACGTCCGCGTAACTTCCCAGGTCCTGTTCCCCGGCCCCGGCGAGATCCACCGGATTGCTGCTGGCGGCACCGGACGGCAGCCGCCCGGCAAGGGATTCGGTGAGCGCCTGCGAGAGTCCGGGGACGGTCAGCGTGTTCGCGCTCGTCACGTCCGCGGCGACGGCGCACTGCCCGCCGCTGTCGCCGACGATGGCGACGCGGTCGCCTGCCGGGACGGTGGTGGCCAGGAATGCCCTTGCGACGGTGACCAGTTCGTCAGGGGTGCTCACGCGGAGCACGCCCGCCGCCCGGCAGGCGGCGTCGACGACGTCCAGGGCGGAGGTGAGTGAGCCCGTGTGGGACCGGGCCAGTCGCGTGCTCGCGGCACTGGCGCCGACCGTCAGCAGCAGGGTCGGCTTTCCGGTGTCGCGCAGGGCACGCAACGTCCGGAACAGGGATTCACCGTCGCGGAAACTTTCGAGGTACAGGGCGATCACGCGCGTCGGGTCGTGGTTGCCGAGGTCGGCGAGCAGTTCGGCGGCAGTGACGTCGGACTGGTTCCCGATGGAGACGAACCGGGACACACCCACGCCGTGCCGGGCGCCGAGTGCGGCGAGTTCGGAGCCGAGTTGTCCGCTCTGCGAGATGATCGCGAGCGGCCCGGGTGTGAACCGTCCCCATGCCAGCGAGAGGTCGGTGGCGCTGTCGTAGATGCCGAGACTGTTGGTGCCGACGAGTCGCGCTCCGGCACTGCGGATCCGGCTCGCGAGTTCGGCTTCGTCGGTGACGCCGGCAGTGACGCCGAGGAATCCGCGGACGCCGAGAGCGAGGGCCTCGTCCACCACGTCCGAGACGAACGGCGCGGGCACGCAGAGCGCGACGAGGTCTGGGACGTCGGGCAGGGCCGACAGAGTGGGATGGCATGCGTGGTCCAGGAGGGTGTCGGTTCTCCTGTTGACCAGATGGACCCGGCGGCGGTGCTCGCCGGTCAGGGCGCCGCTCGCCAGCCAGTAACCCCACTTCGCGGGGTCGGCGGAGGCGCCGACGACGGCTACCGAGGCAGGGTCGGAGAACGCGCTCAGTTGTGTGACGGACTCGGCCACCACAGTGGTCATAGGGGATTCTCCTCGATCTCACGTTGCTGCCGATCGGAAAATAGATAACTGGCTCATCAGTCAATTTAGATTGTGGCGGCACTCACAGGGGCTGTCAACCCGCCTTCCTGACGTCGCTCGGGGCGTGATGCGCTCTTGACATCGGGTGTGATCGCCCTCACGATGATTCATAACTGGCCCACCAGCCAACTATTCGACACTCTCTGTCCTGTCATCCGCGAGGAGCATTCATGAAGACTGTGCACGATGGATCGACCACGGAGGACACGATGACGTCCTCGGCGGAAACCAACGCCGAGGCCGGTCAACTGCCGCGCGGAATCCTCCCGACGTGGGCAGTGTTCGGCGTCTCGCTCGGCATTCTGGCGCCCGCGTCGACGCTGGCCCTCGCCATCGGTGTCGTCGTCACCATCGCCGGCAACCTCAGCTGGATCACGTGGGCCGTGACCTCGGTACTGGTCCTCGGATTCGCCGGGGGCATCGGCTGGCTGGCCAAACGCTTCACCACCACCGGAGGGACGTATGGACTCGCGGCCCGCGCGGCAGGCAAACCGGCCGGATTCTTCGTCATGGTCACCCACCTCGCGTCGTCACTCGTCGCGGGACCCGCGTGCGTGATCGGCTCGGCGATCTACCTCGACGCGTTCCTCCAGAAGGTGGGTCTGCCCGCGAGCACGTGGACGCTCGGCATCTGCGCCGGGGCCGTCGCGGTCGCGGTGACGGCCCTGAATCTCCGCGAGGTGAAGCTGTCCGCGAAGCTGCTGCTGGTCATCGAATTCTTCACCGTGGCGGTGATCGTGGTGCTCCTGATCGTGGTCCTCGCGAACTCCGACACCGGTCCGATCGACAGCCGGCAGTTCGACTTCCACGGCTTCAGCGCCACCGCGATCCTCGCGACCGCCGGCTTCTCCGTGTTCTCCCTCGCCGGATTCGACCACGCCGCCACGCTGGGCCGCGAGGCGCGTCATCCCAAGCGGGCCATCAGCTTCGCCGTCGTCGGCTCGGTCCTGGCCTGCGGGGTGCTCTACATCGTCGCCACCTACATCATCGTGCTCGGCTTCCGCGGGTTGCCGATCGACAACATGAACGCACCCCTCGACACCCTGGCGGAGCACAACGGCGTCGGGTGGCTCGGCTACCTCATCGACATCGGTGTCGCCGTCAGCTTCTTCGGGTCCACCCTCGGGGTCATGGCAGGCACCAGCCGGACCGTGTACACCCTGGCCCGCGACGGTCTGCTGCCCGCTCGCCTCGGCAAGGTCAGTGCCGGCCACGGAACTCCCGTCGGTGCGGTGACGACCCTCGGCGTCATCTACCTGGTGGCCGGGCTCCTCGGCGTGCTGGTGACGACGGCGGAGACGTCGTACGGTCTGCTCGGGACGTACGCCGGGTACATGCTGATCGCCGCATACGGTCTCACTGCACTGGCGGCCGGCTACTGCGCGGTCCGGTCGCGGTCGCTGCGGCTGGGTATCGGGCTCGCGACCGTGCTCGCCGCGATCGGGTCCGTGCTCGTGTACTGGTACAGCTTCAACCCGTTCCCGTCCGGAGCGCGGGGCGTGGTCGCGTGGATCTTCTTCGCGACCGCACTCGGCTACCTCGCCCTGTACTGCTACCTGCGGCTCCGCAAGCCGCTGGTCCTCGCGCGGATCGGTGAATCCGACCGGAAGACGACTCTCGAGGTCGACGCGGACGAGCGGGCCGCGGCGACGCGCTGACCCCCACGTGAGTGGCGTGGTGTGCCGCCGCACGCTTTGCCGCTCACCTGCCCGGCGAACGGGACGCTCCTCGCGTCAGATCGAACGAGCGTCCCGTTCGTCGGCGTCGTGTGCGGTGAGTGCCGGGGCGACGAACTGCTCGAGCATGGTGCGTTCGTCGGTGTCGTCGATGCCCGGGACGGTGAGAAGCGAGACGATGATCCGGACGAGCCACCGAGCCTTCCGGGACGTCTCCTCTCCGGTGAACCCCGCCCGCCCCAGGAAGGCGGCGCCCAGCGACTCGATGACGTCCGACGAGTGCGCGATCTGCGCGGCGAGGCCCGAGTCGCCGAGCTGAAACCACGCGGCCAGCGCGGGGTCGGCGCGCACCAGCCGGACCGCTGCCAGCATCGCCTCCACGATCACGTCCGTCGGGCCGGCGGTCGCGGACACCTCCTCCGCGACCAGTGCGCCGATGCGCCGGGCCTCGCGGTGGACGAACGCCAGCTGCAGTGCCTGCCTGCTGTCGAAGTAGCGGTACAGCGTGGCGCGGGAACACCCGGCCGCCCGGGCGACGTCGGCCATGCCGACAGCGGTGATGCCCTTCTCGACGTACAGCTGGGCGGCGACGTCGAGGATGCGCTCGGCGGCGATCCGGGGGCGTTCGTCGCGCATCCAGTCGGCGTTCATTCGCGCACCCGGAACGGGATGCTCGTCGGGCGGCGCACGTAGTTTCCCTCGGCGTAGACGACGGCGTCGACGTCGACGGTGAAGTCGGGGCAGCGGGCCAGCAGTTCTTCCAGCGCGACCCGGGCCTGCATCCGGGCCGCGGCCGCACCCAGGCAGTGATGGGCGCCGTGACTGAACGTGAGGATCTGCGTCGGTCTGCGGCGCACGTCCAGCTCCTCCGAATCCGGTCCGAACCGGCGCGGGTCGCGGTTCGCGGAGCCGTACAGCAGGAACACCTTCCGGCCCTCGGGGACGACGGCGCCTTCGATCTCGACGTCGCGGGTCGCCGTGCGGGCCAGACCCTGAACGGGGGCCGTGAGCCGCAGCAGTTCCTCGACGGCGTCGCCGACGAGCTCCGGGTGGTCGATCAGGTCGCGCCGCTGATCGCGATGTTCGGTGAGCAACTGGACTGCGCCGCCGAGCATCCCGGTGGTCGTGTCGTTGCCGCCGGTGACCATCGTGAACGCGAAACCGAGGACGGAGAGCAGTCCGGCGAGATCGCCGTCGGCCCCCATTCCGCTCGCGACGAGGTGCGAGACGGTGTCGTCACCGGGGTCGGTGCGCCGCCGCTCGATCAGTCCGCCGAAGTAGCCCATCAGGTCGGTGACCGCACCCGTCGCCTGCAGCGTGTCACCCTGAGCGTTGGCCGCGACGATCGCGTCGGTCCAGCCGTCGAATTGCGCCCGGTCCTCCTCGGGGACGCCGAGGTAGTGGGCGACGACCATGCTCGGCAGCGGCTTGAACAGCTCCGTCACGACGTCGCCCTCGCCGGCTTCCCGCAGGCGTTCGAGGCGTTCCACCACGAACGACCGGACCTCCGGTTCGACGGCGGTGACCTGTCGCGGGGTGAATCCCTTCGACACGAGACGGCGGAACGCGGTGTGGTCGGGCGGATCGAGCATCACCAGCGGCGGATTGTCCTGCAGGCCGATCTTCTCGAGCTCGCCGTACGTGGTGGTGAGGCCGGCGGCGGACGAGAACGTCTCGGCGTCCCGGGCCGCCGCGTAGACGTCGGCGTGCCGGGACAACACCCAGTAGTCGTTCCCGGGTGCGTCCTCGGGGACGACGTGATGGACGGGGTCGTTTTCGCGCAGGGCGGCGTACATCTGCCACGGGGCGCGCCACGTGGGTCCGGACCTCGGCACGAACGAGACGCTCGACACATGTGCGGTCATGTATCGATGGTGAGACACATCGGTATAAGTGTCAATGGGCGGCGTGGGACGCCTAGCCGAACAGGGCGAACGCCACCACGGCGAGGATCAGCACGAGTACCGGGGTGAGAATGAGCAGCAGCCCGAGCAAACCGGGATTCTTCACCGGCCGATGGTCGATGGCGCCCTTGCTGAAACTGCTGAACGGCGACGCGTAGTACACCGGGGGCGCCGGGTGGTATCTGTTGTCGACGGTGATCTGCGCCTTGCCCTGCTCCCAGATCCACGGGACGGCGATCTCGATGTGATGCACACCGGGAGGCGCCGGAATGACGTTGTGACCCCACCGAAGCGGCACGGGAAAGCCGTTGATCCGGGCGTTGGGCGTCACCAGCATCGGGCCCATCGGCGGTTTCTTCGCGTCGATGACCAGCGCGGTGGAAGAGGAGACGGGCTGCACGAAGGGCGACGGTATCACCCTGCGGCAGCCCGGAAGATGTGGCCTACTGGCCGGCTGCGATCCGGGCCTTCTCCAGTGCCGCGAGGGTGCGGAGCACGGTGGCGCGCTGCTTCTCGAGGTCGCTGATCCGGGCGCGCGCGGCGAGGCCGGCGGGCTCGCCGATCAGATTCATCTGCGCGTCGATCGCCGAGAGCTGATCGAGCAGACCGGTGACGCGCGATTCGAGCGCGGCGACGTCGACGGCGTCGGTGCGCACCGGAGCCACCGGCGGCGTGGCCGACGTGCGGGACGCGCTCGGGCGGGACGGCGTGGTGGCCGACGACGTTCCCGAATGGGCGGTGCTGCGCGGCTCCGACACCACGCTGGCAGCCCGGGGACGGAGCGCCTTGCGCACGGCGGCCGGGTCCGGGAGTTCCGCGAGCTTCGTCTCGTTGAGGTCGCGGCGCGCGTCGCGGGCGTTGACGCGGTGCTCGCGCTCCTCGTCGTCGTCGGACTGCAACGTGCCGCCGAGCGGACGCAGACCGTACATGCCCAGGAAGCGGCGGGCCTCGTCGATGACCGTTTCCTTCTCGCGGCAAGTGCCACACCGAGGTTCGTTACGGAACATCTCGACTGCGTTGTCGTCTCCGCACCATACGCACGCCCCCGGCGACCAGCGCCGGACGTTTCGAATTGCAGCGATATCGATAGGGCCGGAGAGAGTCTGCGCGTCGATCACGACGAGCCACAGTAGGGGAATTCGCGCGTGTGAGTCACATCGCCGTAAGTACGACCTGCGGTTCTGCGGCCCAGCGTGACGAAGATCATGCCAACGCCCGAAAATGCCGAGGAAACGCTGTGTGCCACACATGTTTTCCCGACCGGTAAGTTTTATTCTCCGGCGCCGATCACCGTGGTCAGCCAGTCGACGAGCGGGCGCATCGAACGCCAGGCCGTGCGCACTTCGTCAGCGGCGCGGGGTGTTTCGATCCAGTCGGGGGAGAGATAGCTGCGGCTGGCGGTGAGCGATTTGTGCCGCATCAGGTCGAGGCGCGGGTGGTCCTCGGCGACACCACGGGGACGCGTCTTGAGCGTGTCGCCGCCGATCTCGAACCCCGACGACCGGACCTTCTTCACGAGCCGGACGAGTTCGCGACCTTTGCGGTCGTCGTCGACGGCGTCACGGTAGCGGCCGACCTGCAGCGGGGTATGGGAGTAGAAGCCGCCCGCGACGAACAGCCCGGCGGCATCGATCTGCACGTAGTAGCCAACGCCGGGACGGGTCTCGACGAATCCGCCCTGATGGGTCTTGTAGGGCGTCTTGTCCTTCGAGAACCGGACGTCGCGGTAGGGGCGAAACACCTTGCCCGCGCCGAACTCCGATTCGAGTTCCGCCAGCAGGGCGGTCATGGGGGCGCGCACCGAGTCGTCGTAGACGGATTTGTGCGCGGTCCAGAAACTCTTGCTGTTGTCTGCCTCGAGGTCCTCGTAGAAGTCGAGCGCAGCGGTGGGGATCCCGGTGAACACACGGGCAAGGCTACGCCTGTGAGTGGTTGACGAGTCTCTGGACTCGTCAAC
>NZ_JBHUSF010000317.1:0-10581 GCF_042673295.1 Rhodococcus sp. NPDC057014 | reverse complement strand
CTCGACCGCCGCGGTCGGGCCGCCGCCCGCCCGGCGGCCCCCGACTCGGCGTCGAGGCGCCCGGCACGCGCGTCCCCGCGCAGCCGATCGGCGGCGCCCCGCGCATCGAGCGCCGGCCGGTGGGGACGCGGCTCGAGCAGACCCTGGTACGCCTCCGCCGCGGCGAGCAGCCGGTCCTTCGGAGTCAATTCCGCGCCGGCGATCCCCCGGGGAAAGCCGGACCCGTCGATCCGTTCCCGGTGCTTCATCGCGACGGACACCACCGACTCCAAGCCGTTCACTCGCCTCAGGATCCGGCCGGTCAGATCCGGATACATCCGTACCCGTTCCCATTCAGCCGTCGTCAGCGGCCCCTTCTTCTCCCAGATCTGGTTGGACACTCCCATTTTGCCGAGGCTGTGCACGAGGCCGGCACGGTAGAGCAGGCCGACGTCCGGTGGTGACATGCCCCGGTGGCGGGCCGCCCCACCAACCAGATTCGCGACGCCACGCGAATGCCCCAGCGTGTACGGGGATTTGAGGTCGACGAAATCAGCCATGGCCCTGAGCAACTCGTCGCTCTCCTCGGCCGTCAGGGTTCGGTCACGATCCGGTGCTGCGGTCAACGCCGCAACCCAGACGTCCGTGTCGAACAACCCGTCCACGATTGCCGCCGCGTCATGTTCGAACACGTCCACCACGGCCGGGCTGAACTGACTGCCGCGCCGGGAACGGAGAACGTCCTTCGCGTGCCCCAGCCCACCCGTCCGCAGGTGCACCTCGACGACGTCTGCCACGTGAGCGATGTGGATCTCGACCGGGATGCCCTCTCCGCGACACCCGTTGGGCAGCCCTCGACCGTCCCAGCGCTCGAAGACGTAGGCCAGCGCCTTTCCGACCTGCCCGTCCAAGCCCATCCGGTCGGACAGAACCCCGGCGGAACTGCAATGCGAATGGATCAGCGTGGCGACCTGGCTGCGAGCCGCGACCAGAAATCCGGCGGCGCTGATTCCACGCTCCCAGCCGGGTAACCCGCGCCCCACGTGACTCGTCATCAGTCGAAGAAACGGCAGACCGGTCATGTCCACCGCGTAGGTGTCGGCTCGGAAAGCGATGTCGTCGCCGACGAGTGCCGAGAGTTCGTGGGAGTCGGCGTGACAACCGATCCATCCGATCAGGTTGGCGTAGTACACGGTCGCCCGCTGCCGGGGGTCGAGTTCCATCCGCTCGGCGATCCGTATCGCGATCAGGGACGATCGAAGCATGTGCTCCATCGGCTGACCCAGACCGAGGTCGATCGCCAGCGATACCGCGGCCAGCAGTTCGGCTCTGCTCAATCCCTTGTCCGAGCCGGGCAGCGTCCCGTGCGGGTGCATCTACCCATTGTCCACCTGCATACGGTCCACCTGAATACGGTCCACCTGAACACGGTCCACGAGCGGGCCGGCGTTGCCCGATTCGGGGTATGCCCGTCGCGCACACTGGGTAGGGTCCGATTTCATGGCCGACCAGGGGAAGATCCGGACCGTGGTGTGGGGAACCGGGAACGTGGGGCGGGCGGCGATCCGCGCCGTCGACGCCCACCCCGGACTCGAACTGTCGGCGGTGCTCGTGGCGAACCCGGAGAAGGTCGGACGCGACGCCGGCGACCTCGCGCGCCTCGGCCGCTCGCTCGGGGTGGCGGCAACCGACGATGCCGGCGCCGTGCTCGCGAACTCTCCCGGCGCCGTCGTCTACGCCGCGTCGGGTGACATCCGCCCGGACGATGCCGCGGCCGACATCACCCGCGCGTTGAATGCCGGGGCGGTCGTCGTGACCCCGTCGATCTATGCGCTCTACGACCACCGCACTGCGCCGGCCGAATTGCGCGACCCGATCGAGGCGGCCGCGAAGTCCGGCGGCGGCGCGCTGTTCGTGTCGGGCGTGGATCCGGGATGGGGCAACGACATCCTGCCGGTCCTGATGACGGGCCTGGCGGGCACGATCGATCGGATCCGCTGCCAGGAGATCTTCGACTACACCACGTACGACCAACACGATTCGGTGCGGTACCTCGTCGGCATGGGCCAGCCGATGGACTACGAACCGCCAATGGTCGCGGCGACGGTGCCGACGATGGTGTGGGGCGGGCAGATCCGGCTGATCGCCCGCGCTCTCGGGGTGGAACTCGACGAGATCCGGGAGACGCTGCTCCGCCGGCCGCTCGAGGAGACGATCATGACCGAGCTCATGGGCGAGTTCGAGGCGGGCACCCAGGGGGCACTGCGTTTCGAGGTCCAGGGCATCGTGGGCGGCGAACCCCGCATCGTCATCGAGCACGTGACGCGGATCCACCCGTCGAGCGCCCCGGACTGGCCAGTGCCACCGGACGGCGGGGACGGCGCCCACAAGGTGATCATCGAGGGCCGCCCACGGATCGAGGTCACTGTGGAGGCCACCGACGAGGGCGGCAATCGGGCGGCCGGTGGCAATGCCACCGCGGTGGGGCGCCTGGTCAACGCGATTCCGTGGCTGCGGACGGCCGCGCCGGGGCTCTACGACGCCCTGGACGTCCCGCTCGTTCCCGGTCACGGCAAACTCGGCTGACCCACCCCGACAGTGAGCCCTTGCGCTAACTGTCGTCGCGGTGAATACTTTGCCTTGTGGCTCAGTATCCGGAGCAGCTGAACGGCATCTTCCAGGCGCTCGCCGACCCCACCCGGCGGGCGGTGCTCGGCCGCCTGAGCCGCGGCCCGGCCACGGTCGGCGAACTCGCGAAACCGTTCGACATGGCCCTGCCCTCCTTCATGAAGCACATCCACTTCCTGGAGAACAGCGGGTGGATCCGGACACGCAAGGAAGGCCGGGTACGGACGTGCACGATCGAGAAGGCGCCGTTCACGGCAGTCGAATCGTGGCTCGCGGAGCAACAGGAACTCTGGGAGGGCCGCACCGACAGGCTCGAACAATTCGTCACCGAACACACAGTCACCACTCACGCGAAGGACACCCCGCAATGACCGACACAGCGAGACCCGATCTCGACCTCACGATTTCGCGCATCATCCGGGCGCCCCGGGCCGTCGTGTGGCGCGCCTGGACCGACCCCGCCAGCTTCGAACAATGGTGGGTCCCCGCGCCCTCCCGGTGCCGGGTCGTCGACATGGAACTGCGCCCGGGCGGCGCGCTCACCACCCAGATCAGCGAGGACGGAGGCGAATTCGTGCCCCACCTGAGCGGCTGCTTCCTCGCCGTCGACGAACTCGAACGCATCGTGTTCACCAACTCCCTCGTCGGTGGCTGGCGACCCGCCGAACAGCCGTTCATGACCGCGATCATCACGTTGACCGACCATCCGACGGGCACCGAATACGTCGCCCACGTGATGCACAAGAACAACTCCGACCGGAACACCCACGAAGAAATGGGCTTCTACGACGGCTGGGGCACCGTCACGGAGCAACTCGCCGAACTCGCCGAACGACAGGTGTAACCGAGGAGGCCGGACCAGCGCAGGTTCAGTCCACCGTCGCGAATTCCCCTGCCGCGGACCATCGCTGCCGCTCGGCGGCGAACGCGACGGCCTGTTCGGCTCGGAATCCGCCGATCGATTCGGCATTGGCCGCGAGGAATTGCTGGTGCTCGGCGAGCGAGAACGTGCCCTCCGTGATCTCGATTCCGCCGCCGCGGCCGGCGGCGACGTCGGATCGCAGGTCCATCAGCTCGTCCGGTTCCACGGGGTACCAGGAGATCCGGTCGAAGAAGCGCAGCAGCCAGGGGGTGCCGTCCTCGAACGGTCCGGACTTCTCGGGGTGCCGATGGTTCCACACCTGGGTGGTGCGGCCGACGAACTGGTAGCCGCCGGGGCCCTCCATCCCGTAGATGCAGAGGTATGCCCCACCGATGCCGACCGCGTTCTCCGGCGTCCACGTGCGGGCGGGGTTGTACTTCGTGGTGACCAGCCGATGCCGCGGGTCCAGGGGTGTCGCGACGGGCGCGCCGAGGTAGACGTCGCCGAGTCCGAGCACCATGTACTCCGCCCCGAAGACGGTGTCGAAGACGTCGTCGACGCTGCCGAGGCCGTTCATGCGGCGGATGAATTCGATGTTCCACGGGCACCACGGCGCGTCGGCGCGGACACCGTGCATGTACCGCTGGATCGCCTCCCGCGTCGAGGGGTCGTCCCACGACAGCGGCATCCGCACGGACCGACTCGGCACCACGAGTTCGTTCGCCGCGGGCAGCGCGCCCTCCGCCTCGGCGAGCAGCCCCATCAACTTCGGGATCGGCAGCACGTCGGGGTCGACCCGCACCTGCAACGACCGGATGCCGGGTGTCAGGTCGAGAAGCCCGGCCGGTTTCGCGACCTCGAGGCGCTGATGCAGCGCGTGTGCGCGGGCCCGCAAGGCGAGGTCGAGGCTCATGTCGCCGTACTCGACCAGCACGTTGTCGTCGCCGGACCGCCGGTACGTCACGGCGGTCTCGCCGTCGCGCCGGGCGATCACACCGTCGTCCCGGTCACCGGTGGTGGAGAAGACCGTCGAGAACGCCGCCCGCCGCGCAGGCCCCAGCGCACGCGTGGACGCGGCCCGGTCGGCCCGGATCGGCACGAAGCGCACCGTGTCGCCGGGCGCCAGTTGTCCGAGTTTCCAGCGTTCCGCGGCGACGACCGTGACGGGGCACACGAACCCGCCGAGGCTCGGCCCGTCCGGGCCCAGGAGGATCGGGGTGTCTCCCGTGAAGTCCAGTGCGCCGACCGAATACGCGTTGTCGTGGATGTTGGACGGGTGCAGTCCCGCCTCGCCGCCGTCGGTGCGAGCCCAGTCGGGTTTGGGCCCGATCAACCGCACCCCGGTGCGGTCCGAGTTGAAATGCACCTCGTAGTCGGTCCGGTACAGCGTGTCGATGTCGGCGCGGGTGAAGAATTCGGGTGCGCCGTGCGGGCCCTCGGTGACCGCGATCTCCCAGCGACGGCACAGGGCGGGGACGTGTTCTGCGGGAACGGCGGCCGTGCGGGTGCCGTCGTGCTCACCGACCGCGAGCACATCGCCTTGGCGCAGCGTGCGGCCCTGATGACCGCCGAACTTGCCCAGTGTGAACGTCGAGGCGCTGCCGAGGAAGTTCTCGACGTCGAGCCCGCCCTGGACGAGGAGGTAGATGCGCAAGCCGGGCCCGGCGACCGCGCCGACGTCCAGGGTCCCGCCCGCCGGAACCCGGACCGGACGCCACTGCGCGTGCAGCACACCGTCGACCGTGACCGGGGCGGGCGCACCGGTCACGCAGACCACCGTCTCCTCGTCGAACTGCAACGCTGGGCCGGACATGGCGCATTCGATTCCGGCGGCGCCCTCGTCGTTGCCGAGCGCGGTGTTCCCGAGCCGGAACGACAGGTCGTCCATAGGCCCTGACGGCGGTACCCCGACGTGCCAGTACCCGGTCCGGCCCGGGAAGTCCTGCACCGTGGTGAGCATCCCGGGCCGCTGAACCGTGATCTTGGCGCTCATGCGGGAGCTCCCGCCGGCCGGGTCACGATCATCCGCACCGGCGTCGGATCGAAACCGTTGCAGGGGTTGTTGATCTGCGGGCAATTGGACACCAGTACCAGAACGTCGCGGTCCGCGCGGAGCGCGAGCCGGCGGCCGGGTGCGGACAGGCCGTCGACGATGCCGAGTGTGCCGTCGGCGTCGACGGGCACGTTCATGAAGAAGTTGATGTTCGACACCAGATCCCGCTTGCCGATCCCCCACCGCGCCCCTTCCGCGAGGAAGTTCTCGACGCAGGCGTGCTGATGCTTGGTGTGGTGGCCGTACCGCAGGGTGTTCGACTCCTGGGAGCAGGCTCCGCCCACCGTGTCGTGCGAGCCGACCTCGTCGGCGACGAGTGTCATCAGCGCGTCGTGATCGTCGGTGCGGAGCACACTTCCCGTGGTCAGGAACAGATTTCGCTGCGCCGACACCGTCGCGGCGGCCGAGTAGCACTGCCGGTGGTCGTCGGCCGCGTAGATCAGGGTGTCGACGGCCTGGTTGCCGCACAGATCCACGATGGTCAGGACGTCGCCGCCCGCGACGACGGCGGACCAGGGTCCGCGGGCGCCGACCTCCTCGTCCAGGATCACCGTTCCCGGTACCAGTGGCGCGGTCTCGATGTTGGTGGTCATGCCTGCTCCCGTCCCTGGCGCTGCGCGGCAGCCCAGACGTCTTCGGTGTTGAGGAAGGCGCGCCGGTACTCCGGGTCGGCGTCGACGGGCTCGGCCACGTCGGCGCCGGTCCAGGCGAGCACTTCGAGCGCGGTCGTGTCGTACGTCGGCGACGGATCCAGAGGGTGCGCCGTGTTGGCGATCAGGACGATCACCGGGAGGTGGATCACGAGTTCGACGGCGGTGTCCGCGCCGGCGGATCCGATGCTGCTCAGCGATCCGTCCGCACCCACCCGCACCCCGTGGAAGAACGACAGCGACGCCGGGAGGTCGCGACGTTCGAGTCCGTGCTTCGCGGCGGCCACCGTGAAGAGTTCACGGCCGGCCGGAGACTCCGAATGCAGGCTGCCGTCACCGTATTTCGCGGTGTTCGTGGCGAGCGACGTGGTGCCGCAGAGGGCGTCGTGCCGCCCCGACCCGTCCGAGACGACGGTCGCGAGCACGCGCCCCTGATCGGACAGCAGTGGATGCCCGGTCCCCGTGTACGCCTGCCAGGGCACCTTCACCGTGTCGGCGACGTTGAGCCGCTCCCACGGCGCGTCCGCCCGGTACAGCAGCAGGTGGGCGCAGGCCCGGCCGTCGACGTCCCGCAGTCGCAGTCGCGTTCCCCGGGCGAGCACCTTCGTGGTGTACCGGCCGCCGGGGACGGTCTCCGCCCACGTCAGCAGCGCCGGATCGACGTCGGAAGGAGGGGTGGGCCAGGACGACGCGGGGACCACCGGCATCGAGTCGGTGACCACTCCCGACTGGGCGCGCGCGTGTTCCCTCGCCGCGCTGGTGGTCGAGGTGTCCACTGAGGTCATGTCAGGCTCCGATCGTGACGGGGTTGGGTGTGGTGCGGCCACGGGGGAAGCACGCGATTCCGAGCGCGACCACGGCGGCGACGGTGACGGGGGCGGCCCACCGCAGGAGGGGGTAGTCGCCGCTGGGGTCGAAGATCTCGGCGCGCGGCCAGGACAGGTTGACGACCATCAGCGCGCCGTAGCCGACGGCCAGGATGTTGACGGGAAGCCCGAACCGTCCGAGCGAGAACAACGTCCGCCCGTCCACGTCGACCTGCGGTCCGCCGTGCGGCCAGCCCTTCAGCCTGCGCAGCAGCAGCGGCACGGTGACCATCAGGTAGGCGAGGTAGATCAGGATGATGCAGACGCTCGACAGGGTCGCGAAGATCGCGGAGTTCCCGACGTTGACGGCGAGGATGCCGACGCAGACCAGGCCGATCAGGACGGACGGCGCCACGGGTGTTCCCGTGCGGGTGTTCACGTTCGACAGAATCCGCGAGGCGGGCAGGCGCCCGTCGCGGGCCATCGAGAACACCAGCCGCGATGCCGCCGTCTGGATGGCGAGGGTGCACACGAACACGGCGATCGCGACGTCGACGAGCAGGAGCGTGCCCCACGGCGAGCCGAGGATCGACGACAGCACGTACGGCAGACCTTCCGCGGCGAGGCGCCCGTCCGTGAGGCTGGGCGCGGCCATCAGTGCACCGATGATCATCAGCCCGCCGCCGAGCGCCGACACGGACAGCGCGAGGCGGATCGTGCGCGGCGCCACCCGGCGCGGATTCCGTGTCTCCTCGGCGAGCTCGCCCGCGGAGCCGAATCCCACCATCACGTACGCCGCCATCAGCCCGGACACGATCCACGCCCAGCCGTAACCGGGCGACGCTCCCGCCGTGCCGGCGTCGAACACGACGTCCGGTCCGCGCTGGGCGTGCGTGAGGAACATGCCGATCACCGCGATGACGCCGATGATCTCGCAGGTGACCCCGATGTTGTTGATCCGGGACATCCAGTTGACGCCGATGCAGTTGATGAACGTCGTCAGCACGAGGAGGACGGAGCCCAGCAGCACCGCGTTCGACGCACCGCTCGCGGACGTCAATGTGCTGTCGTCGCCGATGATCTGGAACCCGCTCCACACATTGGGGAGGACGACCTGCAGGGCGATGGCCGCGGCGGACGCCGTCACCATCTGCGCGAGGATCATGAACCAGCCGGCGAACCAGCCGACGATCTCACCGGCCATCCGGCGCGACCACTGGTAGATCGCCCCGGAGATGGGGTACCGGGCGGCCAGTTCGGCGAAGTTGAGCGCCACCATGAACTGGCCGGCGAACACCACCGGCCACGTCCAGAAGAAGGCCGGCCCGGCGAAGCCGAATCCGAGGCCGAACAGCTGGAAGATAGTGGTGAGGATGGAGACGAACGAGAAGCCGGCGGCGAACGACGCGAATTTACCCAGCGAGCGGTGAAGCTGCTGCTCGTAGCCGAATTCGCCGAGGTCGCCCGTGTCGTCGACGCCGGCCGGACGGGGAGGTGCGGGAGCCGGCGCGGACAGCACGTGCGCAGTCCTTGTGGGTGTACTCAAGGGCGTACTCCTTCGGCGAGAGCAATATCTGTCGCTCGATAGTTTTCTCGCGGAGAGGCCTCGATGGGTGACGCCCGCGTATCCAGATCACGGTCCGCCGTAACAGCATCGTTGCCGACGTTTCGGCCGCGTGACGAAACCCTCACGGAGGATGGTCGGGGTCGGGTCCGACAGGACCTGACATCATGGAGCGGTGACCACAGGGCCGGGACGACCCCGACTGACCAGTCAGCGCAGACCAGGGCAGACCACTCCCGAGGAGATCCTCGACGCCGCCGGAGAGTTGTTCACCACCAAGGGTTTCGCCGCCACCTCGACCCGGCGGATCGCGGAGATGGTCGGCATCCGGCAGGCGTCGCTCTACCACCACTTTCCCAACAAGGAGGAGATCCTGGCGGCGCTGCTCGAGGAAACGGTCTCCCCCGCGCTCGCCGCCGCCGAGCGGCTCACCGGCGCCGACGCCGATGCCGCCGCCACGGTGCGCCTACATGCGCTGGCCACCTACGACGTCACGCAACTGACGGCCACCAGATGGAATCTCGGTGCGCTGTACCTTCTCCCGGAACTGCTGACCGATCGGTTCGAGCCGTTCCGCACCCAGCGCACCCTGCTGCGCGGGCACTATCGGCAGCTGGCGGACCGGGCGCTCACGGAAATCACCGGCGTCTCCGGCAGCACCTTCCCCGCCATGGCCGACCTGCCGTTCCGAATCGTCGAGAGCGCCATCGCAACCCGCGCCGACATCGAACGCGGACTGCTCCCCGGGCCCGAGAACGAGGGCGCTGCCGGACTCCTCGCCGACACCTGCCTCCGCGCACTCGGATGGACGGAACCGCTGGACGACATCCGGGCGAAGTCGCGCGCACTGCTCGCCGAGACCGAGGGCGGAACATCCGTTCACCTCTAGCCGTGCATGTCGTCCCCGTGCGATAAAGTCTGGCGAACGCTTAGTCACTGGGGGGTTATCTTGAGCGAAGTCTTCGTCGTCACGGACGGCATCAGGAAATACGGCGCCACCGCTGCGCAGGCCGCCGAACAGATCACCAGCGCCGCCGCACTCGATCTCGGCGCGAATCTCGCGGCGCTCGCGCCCGTGTTCGGCCCGATCGGAGCCGACTTTCTCGCGTCATTCGCTGCCGCGCAGGCAAGTCACGCCGCATCGGTCGCCGAACTCGCAACGCACTACGCGCAGACCGCGATCGCGGCCCATGCCACCGCCCAGTCCTACGATTCCGTCGACGGCGCCAACGGCGCCGCGCTCGGCGCTGTCGGCGACACGCTCGGGGGCCTCGCATGACGTCCCCCGAATCCGCCGGTCAGCCCGCCGAACCCGGATCGATTCTCGACCTGATCCAGGGCTCACCGGTCGGTGACGCCCTCGCCACACCGCTGCCGAGCACCCCGCTCGAGGCCGTGCAGAATTCCCCGCTCGGCCCGTTGCTGGATGCGCCGCTCGGTGAGCTGCCACCGTTGCCGGCCCTGCCGTCGTTGCCGCCCCTGCCGCCGAACCCGGTCGAGGCTCTGCTGCAGGGGCATGCTCTGCCCGCACTGCCGGGTGTGGACGAATTGTTCAAGCCGCTCACCGATCTCGCCGGGAGTTTCGGCACCGGCACGTTCGGCGCATTCGACCCCACGTCCGTCCTCGACATGTCCTCGGGCCTGATCGACCAGGCGATGTCGATGAGCCTGTCGGGCCTGAAGGTCCTCGACCAGATCTGGCAGAGTCAGGCGGCGCAGGCAGCGCAGTCCCAGGGTGTGCAGGCCCAGGCGAGCGGTACCGAACTGAGCGAACGCGGAACGGAGATCGCGACCACCACCCAGACCGCCGCCGCGTCCGTGGCCCGGGGCAACGCGAACCTGATGACGATCTCGGAGTCGTTCGCGGCCACCGCGGTCGCCGCCGCGCCGATGGTACTGACGCCGCCCGGGCAGGCGATGCTTCTCGCGTCCGCGGCCGAGCACCTCAAGGCGGCCATCGGGGTCGTGACCCAGACTCGCACCGAACTGAACGAGCAGACCCTGACGATGAACGGTCTGGCCGCGCCCGTTCCGGTTCC
>NZ_JBHUSF010000316.1:0-10602 GCF_042673295.1 Rhodococcus sp. NPDC057014 | reverse complement strand
GCGACCGGGTCGAGGGTGCGCCGCCGGCGGGGGCGTCGGGCCGGGCCGCGGCGCGGCACACCGCGGCCGGGGGGGCCGCCGCGGACGCCTCGGGCCGGTACGCGGCCGCGGCCGCCGCATCCCTCGACCGCGTCGCGCTGCTTCTCGAGCGCGCACCGCGATCGGCCGGGCACTGGCTCGCCGTGACAGAAGCCGCGGTGCGCGGCCCGATCCAGGTGGCGGTGGCCACCGACGGCGATTCCGCCCTGCTGCGGGAGGCGCGCAGGCTCGCTCCCGGCGGCGCCGTCGTCATCGGCGGCGAACCGGATTCGTCCCCGCTGCTCGCCGACCGGCCGCTGGTCGGCGGCGCGTCGGCGGCGTACGTGTGTCGTGGGTTCGTGTGCGACCGCCCCGTGTCGACGGCCGAGGACCTCGCCGCCGCGTTGAGCCGGTAGTCGGGCCTAGCGGAACACCACCAGCCACACGGCGATGTAGTGGCACAACGCTGCGATGACGGTGGCGGCGTGGAAGAACTCGTGATGCCCGAACGTGGTGGGCCACGGATTGGGCCACTTGGTGGCGTAGAGGATCGCCCCGACCGAGTACAGGATGCCGCCAATCAGCAGCAGCAGCATCGGCAGGACGCCGACCTCGCGCGTCAGTTCGGGTGCCACCGGGACGATGGCCCAGCCGAGCAGCAGGTACAGCGGCACCCCGACCCAGCGCGGTGCCGTCGGCCACAGCATTTTCAGCGCGACCCCGGCGAGTGCCCCCGCCCACACGACGATCAGCAGCGTCCGGCCCGTGTCGGGCGGCAGCCCCAGCACCGCGAACGGGGTGTAGCTGCCGGCGATGAACAGGAAGATCATCGAATGGTCCGCGCGCTTCATCCACGTGCGGGCGGAGACGGTGTTCCAGTGGATGCGGTGGTAGGTGGCGCTGACCCCGAACACGCCGCACACCGTGAGGCTGTAGACCGCGGTGGCGAGCGCTGCTTCCGCGGACACCTGCGTGCCCGACAGCGTGACGAGGACGAGGCCGGCGATCACGGAGACGCCGAAGGCCCACAGGTGGATCCACCCTCGCAGTCGGGGCTTGACGGGCAGTTCGTCGAGGCCGAAAGCGGTCACTGAACACCTCTTCTCGCTGTGCGTGGCGCTAACCTACGCAACCGTAGGTTAGCTTGTGGTGAGAGCGTACCCGTCGGTAGCAGGAAGTCGTGCGCTGTGTGACGGCCGTCGCGGATCACCTACGGCTGCGGCGTAGTCTTGCGTGTCATGGTGATCTCCAGGTGAGTGCGCGAGGACTGCTGTACAGCATCTACGAGCGTCGGCTACTGAAGCGGCTCGACGGTCTACAGCACCCCCGGCACATAGCCGTGATGTGCGACGGCAACCGGCGGTGGGCCCGGGAGAACGGCTTCGAGGACGTCAGCCACGGCCACCGCATGGGCGCCCTCAAGATCTCCGAGATGCTCGGCTGGTGCGACGCCGCGGGCATCGAGATGGCCACCATCTACCTGCTGTCCACCGAGAACCTGCGCCGCGACCCCGAGGAACTCGACACCCTGCTCGAGATCATCACCGACGTCGTCGAAGAGATCTCCGGACCGGACAAGAACTGGAGCGTCAAGATCGTCGGCGCCCTCGACCTCCTGCCCGCCGAACAGTCCCGTCGACTGCGGGACGCGGCCGCCGGAACCGAGGGGCGCACCGGCACCCACGTCAACGTCGCGATCGGATACGGCGGGCGCCAGGAGATCGCCGACGCCGTGCAGTCGCTGCTCAGCGAGAAACTCCTCGCCGGACTGGCGGGCGACGAACTCGTGAAATCGATCACCGTCGACGGCATCGACGGCCACCTCTACACCTCCGGCCAGCCCGACCCCGACCTCGTCATCCGCACGTCCGGGGAACAGCGGCTGTCGGGGTTCTTGCTGTGGCAGAGCGCGTACTCCGAGATCTGGTTCACGGAGGCGTACTGGCCCGAGTTCCGCCGCGTCGACTTCCTCCGGGCACTGCGCGACTACGCCGCACGGCACCGGCGCTTCGGCGTCTGACGTGAGCGGCGAAGCGTGCCGGAACACACTTCGCCGCTCACCTACAGCTTGCGCAGCCGCAGCCGGTTGATCGAATGATTCGCGTCCTTGCGAAGCACGAGCGTCGCGCGGGGGCGCGTCGGCAGGATGTTCTCCACCAGATTCGGCCGGTTGATGTTGTGCCAGATCTCCTGCGCGGCAGACGTCGCGTCCCGATCCGACAATCCGGCGTAGTGGTGGAAATGCGCGTCGGGATCGGAGAACGACGTCTTCCGCAGCGCGAGAAATCGCTGGATGTACCAGTTCTCGATGTCCTCGATCCGGGCATCGACGTAGATCGAGAAGTCGAACAGGTCCGACACCATCAGCCGCGGACCGGTCTGCAGCACGTTGAGCCCCTCGATGATGAGGATGTCCGGCTGCCGGATCAGGTGATACTGGCCGGGGATGATGTCGTACGAGATGTGCGAATAGACCGGCGCGGCCACCTCTTCGGCCCCCGACTTCACCTCGGTGACGAACCGCAGCAGCTTGCGGCGGTCGTAACTCTCGGGAAAGCCCTTGCGGTGCATGATCCCGCGGCGGTTCAGCTCGGCCGTCGGATACAGGAACCCGTCCGTCGTCACCAGATCGACGCGCGGGTGGTGCTCCCACCGCGCGAGGAGGGCCTGGAGGACACGGGCCGTGGTGGACTTGCCGACCGCCACGCTGCCCGCCACACCGATCACGAACGGCACCTGCTGGTCGGGATGCTTTTCGCCGAGGAACGTCGCGGTCGCGGCGAACAGTCGCTGCCGGGCCGCGACCTGGAGGTGGATGAGACGCGACAGCGGCAGGTAGACCTCTGCGACCTCCTCGAGGTCGATCTGCTCGCCGAGGCCCCGCAGTCCGAACAGCTCTTCCTCGGTGAGGACGAGCGGTGTCGACTTACGCAGTGTGCGCCACTGTTTCCGGTCGAATTCGACGTACGGACTGGACTCGCTCGTCCGCGCCATCAGTTCCGCTCACACTCGGGTGCACGGGGGAGTGAGCGGTCCATGCCCAGAATCTCTGCCGTCGTCGTCGCGCTGGCGAGTAGCGGTTGCATAGTCGGATTGTGCTTGGTGCCACAGGCTGCGCTGTCGGCGGGTCAGGCAGACGTGTCTGCGACTAAGGTCGGACGGCATGGAATCCGATTCGTTCGTTCGCGAATACTTGCTGCTCGGGCTGGGTTTCGACCGGCTGGAGGAAGGATTCGTCGACGCGTACACCGGCGATCCCGCGCTGCGCAGGCAGGTGGAGAATGCGCCGAAGCCCGATCCGCGCGACCTCGCCCGGACGGCGGCGAACCTCCGCGCGGAGTTGCCGTCGGCAGGACTGTCCGAGGAGCGGACCCGGTTCCTCGACGTCCACCTGCGCGCCCTCGAATGCTCGGGGCGCAAGTTCGCGGGTGACGACGTCGGCTTCGTCGACGAGGTCGAGGCGTACTTCGACGTCCGCATCGAACGCGGCGACGAGGAGCAGTACCGGGAGGCGCACCGGAAGATGGACGCCGTGCTGCCCGGCCCGGGACCGCTGGCCGAGCGCATCCGGATCCACCGCGCGAAGGACGCGATTCCCGCCGACCGGTTGCAGGAATGCGTCGACGCCTTCTCGAGCGCCTTGCGCGACCTCGTGCGGCAGCACTACGCGCTGCCCGAGTCCGAAGTGGTGGAGTACGAGGTGGTGGGTGACAAGCCGTGGTCGGGGTTCAACTACTACCTCGGCGACTACCGCTCGAAGGTCGCGATCAACTCCGACCTCGAGCAGCACATGGCGAACCTGCCGCGGCTGATCGCGCACGAGTCGTACCCCGGCCACCACACCGAGCACTGCCGGAAGGAGGCCGGACTCGTCGGCGCCGGACAACTCGAGCAGACGCTGTTCGTCGTCAACACCCCGCAGTGCCTGATGGCCGAGGGCCTCGCCGACCTCGCGCTCGACGCGATCGTCGGGTCCGACTGGGGGCTGTGGGCGCAGGAAATCTACGCCGACCTCGGTCTGCGATTCGACGGTGAGCAGGCGCAACGCTTGTCCGGGGCGTCCGGACAGCTGCTCGGGGTGCGGCAGGACGCGGCGATGATGCTGCACGACGAGGGTCGCAGCCACGACGACGTCGCGGCGTTCCTGCAGCGGTGGAGCCTGTCGACCCCCGAGCGGGCACGGCAGTCGCTGCGCTTCCTGTCCTCCCCGCTGTGGCGGGCGTACACCAGCACCTACGTGGAGGGGTACCGCCTGCTCGGGGGCTGGCTGGCCGAGGTGCCCGTCGGCGCAGAACGGTCGGAACGGTTCCGCCGGCTGCTCGACGAGCCGCTCGTTCCCAGCGTCCTGCGTGCCGGTGAGGGATACCTCACCGCGGGCGGTTAGGAAGTCCTCACGGGTAGTTCGTAGACTGGGAGCATTCGTTTCCGCATCCAGCTTGGAGATTCCTCGATGACCGCTGTGCCCGGTACCGACGTCAACACGGCCCCCCTCGCCGAACTCGACCCCGAAGTCGCCCAGGCCATAGCAGGTGAGCTGGCCCGTCAGCGCGACACGCTGGAGATGATCGCCTCGGAGAACTTCGTTCCCCGCGCCGTGCTCCAGGCGCAGGGCAGCGTCCTCACCAACAAGTACGCCGAAGGGTACCCGGGACGCCGCTACTACGGCGGCTGCGAGCACGTCGACGTCGTCGAGGACCTCGCCCGCACCCGCGCCAAGGAACTGTTCGGCGCCGACTTCGCGAACGTCCAGCCGCACTCCGGCGCGCAGGCCAACGCAGCGGTCCTGATGGCCCTGATGAACCCGGGCGAGAAGCTCCTCGGGCTCGACCTCGCGCACGGCGGCCACCTCACGCACGGCATGAAGCTGAACTTCTCCGGCAAGCTCTACGACGTCGAGTCGTACGGGGTCAGCAAGGAAGACCACCGCATCGACATGGACGAGGTCCGCAAGATCGCCGTCGCCGCGCAGCCGAAGGTCATCGTCGCCGGCTGGTCCGCGTACCCGCGGCACGAGGACTTCGCCGCGTTCCGGTCCATCGCCGACGAGGTCGGCGCGTACCTGTGGGTCGACATGGCGCACTTCGCGGGCCTGGTCGCGGCCGGGCTGCACCCGTCGCCCGTGCCGTACGCCGACGTCGTGTCCAGCACCGTCCACAAGACGCTCGGCGGCCCCCGCTCCGGCCTGATCCTGGCCAAGCAGGAGTGGGCGAAGAAGCTCAACTCCGCCGTGTTCCCCGGCCAGCAGGGCGGGCCGCTGATGCACGCCATCGCCGCGAAGGCCGTCTCGCTGAAGATTGCGGGCACCGACGAGTTCAAGGACCGTCAGCAGCGCACCCTCACCGGTGCGAAGATCCTCGCCGAGCGCCTGACCGGCTCGGATGTCGTGGACAAGGGCGTCAGCGTCCTCACCGGCGGCACCGACGTGCACCTCGTGCTCGTCGACCTGCGCAACTCGCAGCTCGACGGCCAGCAGGGTGAAGACCTCCTCCACGAGGTCGGCATCACCGTCAACCGCAACGCCGTGCCGTTCGACCCGCGCCCGCCGATGGTCACGTCCGGCCTCCGGATCGGCACCGCGGCGCTCGCGTCCCGCGGATTCGGCGACGAGCAGTTCACCGAGGTCGCCGACATCATCGGCACCGCGCTCGCCGGTGCGTCCGACGTCGAGACGCTGAAGGCCCGCGTCTCCAAGCTCGCCGCCGACTTCCCGCTGTACGAGGGCCTCGAGGACTGGCGCCTGATCTAGGCGGCTCCGCCGCCCGTGCGTGGTTGACGACTGCAGAGACTCGTTAACCGCGCACGGGCGCGAAGCGCCTTCTCCGTGTAACCAGTTGTTCACCGACACGCCCGCCGCTCGGTCAGCCGATCGGCGTGTTTGGCAGTACCGTCGGGGGTAACAGGCAGCGGGGAAGTTGCTTGTACGGGAGGTCCTGATCGTGGCTGACACACTCAGTGCGAGGGGGCCGGCGCCCGGCCCTCGTGTGGTGACACACCAGGGACGGACCGGTCCAGCGAACCGAGTTTGCGTGGGTGCCGCGCAGACCTAGGAGCCAACGTGACTGCTTCACGCTCCGTCTCAGCCCGCGCCGGACAGTCGTCCGTCGCCCCCAGGAAATCTTCGGATTCTGCAGTGCGTACGTTCGTACTCGACACCTCCGTACTGCTGTCCGACCCCTGGGCCGTCACCAGGTTCGCCGAGCACCGCGTGGTGCTTCCCCTCGTCGTGATCAGCGAGCTCGAAGGGAAGCGGCATCACCACGAGTTGGGATGGTTCGCAAGAGAATCGCTGCGCATGCTCGACGACCTCCGTCTCGAGTACGGTCGACTCGACCAGCCCGTGCCGATCGGCACGGACGGCGGCACCCTGCAGGTCGAGTTGAATCACACCGACCCGTCGGTTCTGCCGGTCGGATTCCGCACGGACAGCAACGATTCGAGGATCCTGGCCTGCGCACTGAACCTCGAGGCCGAGGGCGGTGACGTCGTCCTGGTCAGCAAGGACATCCCGCTGCGGGTGAAGGCCGGTGCGGTGGGCCTTCCCGCCGACGAATACCACGCCCACGACGTCGTTCCGTCGGGTTGGACGGGAATGACCGAGTTGGACGTGGCGTCCTCCTCGATCGACGAACTGTTCTCCGAAGGCGTCGTCGACCTGGAGGAGGCCCGGGAACTTCCGTGCCACACGGGTATCCGGCTGCTGGGTGGTTCGTCGAGTGCGCTGGGCCGGGTGAACGCCGACAAGCGGGTGCAGTTGGTGCGGGGGGAGCGGGAGGCGTTCGGCCTGCACGGACGTTCGGCCGAGCAGCGGATCGCTCTCGACATCCTGCTCGACGACAGCGTGGGCATCGTGTCGCTGGGCGGCAAGGCGGGCACCGGCAAGTCGGCGCTGGCGTTGACGGCGGGGCTGGAGGCGGTGCTGGAGCGTCGCACTCAGCGGAAAGTCGTTGTCTTCCGGCCGCTCTACGCGGTGGGCGGCCAGGAACTCGGCTATCTGCCGGGCAGTGAGAGCGAGAAGATGGGCCCGTGGGCCCAGGCGGTCTTCGACACTCTCGACGGACTGGCCAGCACCGAGGTGATGGACGAGGTGATCAGCCGCGGCATGCTGGAAGTGCTGCCGCTCACGCATATTCGCGGACGGTCGCTGCACGATTCGTTCGTGATCGTGGACGAGGCGCAGTCGCTGGAACGCAACGTGCTGCTCACGGTGCTGTCCCGGCTGGGTACCGGGTCCCGGGTGATCCTCACGCACGACGTCGCGCAGCGTGACAACCTGAGGGTCGGACGTCACGACGGCGTGGCCGCGGTGATCGAAAAGCTCAAGGGGCATCCGCTGTTCGCGCACATCACGTTGACCCGCAGTGAGCGTTCGCCGATCGCGGCGCTCGTGACGGAGATGCTGGAGGAGTTCGGGCCGACGCCGTAGGCGCCTGCCCCGCAGTGTGATCCGCCCGGTGTCGCATTATCCGTGCGACATCGGGCGGTTACGTCAGAAGGCCTTCACGATGCCTTTGAGTGTGCCCCACAGGAAATCGCGGTTGCTGAAGTAGTCGCGCCAGACGGCGATCGTGCCGTCCCTCATCTCGAACGTGCCGCACACCCAGAATTCGCTGCGCAGCCGCTTGTAGATCAGGACGTCGGTGCGTTCGGTCAGCACGGCCGTTCCGTCGTCGGCGATGTGGTGCAGGCGCACGTCGAATCCGACACCGGGACGGCTCATTCCGCGGAGGATCCGCATGACGGAGCCGATGCCACGGATCTTCGGCAGCGACACGTTGTGCCACACGATGTCGTCGTGGAGATACTGCCGCGCGGCGTCCGGGTCGCCTGCGACGAGCGCGTCCAGGAATGCCCGGACCACCTGGACATCCGCAGTCTCCGTGCGATCCGTTCCCGTGGGCGCATGCGAATTCGTGCTCATGTGATCTTCTCCCCGTCGGTTGTGTCGGCTCAGCGGACGAATGTCCCCATGCCTTCGGTGTCGTAGTACTCGAGTGTGACGTCGTTACCGGCGAACGTGGCCTTCGAAATGGTTCCGGGCGGAGCGTTCTCCCCGCTCAGTGCGAAGGTGAAGGTGTCGCCGTCCCAGTGGGTCAGCGGGTACGTCTGCCCGGCGGGCCCGAGCCCGAGCGTCAGTGCGCCGTTGCTCTCGGTGACGACCGCGGGGCCCCAGTACGCGTTGTCGTACGTGCCCGCGTAGGTCGGCAGCGGCTGCTGTGGTGGCGCCGGGTTCGCGGGGGCCGTCTGGCCGACGAGGCTGCCCTCGGGATCGAGCATCGGCGAGATGGCCTGCCGGTACAACGATTTCCAGTCTTCGCGGATCTCGCCGTACTGGACGAGGTCGGCGAATTCGGCGGTGAGGGTTTCGGGAATTCCGATGGGCGAGCCGTTGGTCAGGGCGACGATCGCGACATCGGCGGACGGAATCGCGACGAAGTTCGTCGCCACCCCGAGCTGGAACGCGCCGGAGTGGCTGAGGGAGACCCGGCCGGCCGACGTGGTCGAGACGTTGAAGCCGTAACCGTACGACCCCGGACGGCTGTCCATCGAACGCGGTGGGCTGGACACGATCTGAGGGCTGACCGCCGGTTGCAGCGCCTCGGGGGAGATGATCTCCTTGCCCTCGAACGTTCCGTCCGCCAGCAGCATCGCCAGCCACTTGCCCATGTCGTTGACGGACGAGCTCACCCCGCCGGCCGGGGACTGGGCGTCGGGGTTGCGTACCGCGTCGGCGACGTACTTGCCGTCGACGAGTTGGTGCGCGACGGCGCGGTCGCTGCGGGCCTCGTAGTCGGCGAACCGAGAACTCGTGGAGGACATCCCCAGCGGCCCGTAGATCGCCTGCTCGGAGAGCGTCGCCCAATCCGTCCCCGAGGCCGCGGCGACGGCCTCGGCGGCCGCGGTGAGCCCGAAATTGGTGTACTCGTAAGTGATCCGGAACGGGTTCAGCGGGTCGAGCCGGAGTTTGTCGAGCACCTGCTGCTGGTCGTAGCCCAGGTCCTCGAGGTGGTCGCCGGCGTGATCGGGCAAGCCCGACCGGTGTGAGTACAGATCGCCCACCGTCACGTGCTCGGTGACCCACGGATCGGCGAGGGCGAAGCCGGGCAGCTCGGACACCACGGGGGTGTCCCAGCCGACGACGCCGGCATCGACCTGACGGGCCACCACCGTCGACCCCACCGGCTTCGACATCGACGCCAGCTGGAACACGGTGTCGGCGTCCACCTTCTGATCGGTGCCCGCCTCGCGCACCCCGAATCCCTTTGCGTAGACGGTCTGACCACCGTGGACGACGGCGACCGCCATGCCCGGCAGTCCGGAACTCTCCATCAACTCGTTCGCCAGGTCGTCGAGGCGGCCCACGGCGTCGTCGATCCGGCCGTCGGGGATGTCGACACCCGAGACGGCGGCCGGGTTGGGCGGGCCGGAGGACTCCGATGTCGGGTTCGCGCCGGACGCGTCGGCGGAACCCGCGTCGTCCGCGTCGGAACCGCACCCGCTCACGAGTGACCCGCCGAGCGCGAGTGCCGAGAGAAGTATCGTCAGGTTCCGAAGTCTGCGCATGGGTGATCCTCTGCTCGGGCCCGGGGCTTACCGTCAGCCTAGCGATTGCAAGCCCATGACCTGGCTGTTTTCGTCACAACGCCGGCGTTGTTCACGTCGAATCCACCGGTGGTCGACCCGGCTCCGGGCCGCGGACGCTACGGTGTGCGGATGCCGATTGAAAAAAACGACTCGCAGCTGCTCAGTGAGCTGGCCCCGGTGGTGGACGAAAACCTCACACGCCACATCGCCGAGGCGGACGACTGGCAGCCGCACGATCTGGTTCCCTGGGACCAGGGCACGAACTTCGCGTTCATGGGTGGAACGGATTGGTCGGCAGATCAGTCGACCCTGAGCGACGTCGAGGCGCTCGCTCTGACGGTCGGCGTCCTGGTGGCCGACAACGTGCCCGCATACCACCGCGAGATCGCCAAGCACCTGGCCCTGGTGGGACCGTGGTGGCGCTGGGTCGGCCGCTGGACCGCGGAGGAGAACCGGCACTCCATCGTGCTCCGGAACTACCTGATGGTGACGCGTGCCGTCGATCCCGTCGCCCTCGAGCGCGCCCGGATGGACGAGATGGTTCGCGGTTACGCGATGCCGCCGATGCATCTGATCGAGATGCTCGCGAACTCCGCGTTCGAGGAGAAGGCCGCTGCCGTGCGGCATCACAACACCGCCGCACTCGGCGAGGACGCACTGGTGGCCGTGATCGCCGAGCGGCTGGCCTCGGACGACGAACTGCAGTCGCTGTTCTACCGGAACGTCGTCGAGGCCGCGTTCGAGCTGGTGCCCGACCAGACGATGCGTGCCATCGCCTCGCGGATCGCCGCGTTCGACGTGCCGAGCGTGGCACTGCCCGGCGGAACCGACAGCACCGCGGTGCTCGCCGAAGCCGGCATCTACGACCCCGCCCAGCAGGGGGAGAAGGTGTTCACCCCGCTGCTCCGCTCGTGGAACATCGCCGGACGCACCGACCTCGGCACCGAAGGCGAGAAGGCCCGCGACGAGCTGTCCGCGCTGCTGTAGGCCGTAGATGTGAGA
>NZ_JBHUSF010000315.1:0-10687 GCF_042673295.1 Rhodococcus sp. NPDC057014 | reverse complement strand
CTCCGAGTCTGCTGCGCCCGACTTGGCCAGGTCGACCGGAACCTCGTCGGGAACCGTGACCGGCTTCGCCTCGCCGCGGAACGTGAACTTCGCGTCCTCGCCCGCGCCTTCGCCGTCCCAGTTCTCGACGTCGACGTACACGATCTGACCGGGGCCGACCTCGCCGAAGAGGATCTTCTCCGACAGCTGGTCCTCGATCTCGCGCTGGATGGTGCGACGCAGCGGCCGCGCACCCAGGACCGGGTCGAAACCACGCTTGGCCAGCAGCGCCTTCGCCTTGTCGCTGACCTCCATCGTCATGTCCTTGTTCTTCAGAGCCACCTCGACGCGCGCGACCATCAGGTCCACCATCTGAACGATCTGCTCGGTGGTGAGCTGGTGGAACACGACGATGTCGTCGATGCGGTTGAGGAACTCGGGACGGAAGTGCTTCTTCAGCTCGTCGTGGACCTTGAGCTTCATCCGCTCGTAGTTCGACTCGTCGCCCTTACCGGACGTGAAGCCGAGACCCACGGCCTTGGAGATGTCCGACGTGCCGAGGTTCGAGGTGAAGATGAGCACCGTGTTCTTGAAGTCCACGGTCCGGCCCTGACCGTCGGTGAGGCGGCCGTCTTCGAGCACCTGCAGGAGGGTGTTGTAGATCTCCTGGTGTGCCTTCTCGATCTCGTCGAACAGCACCACGCTGAACGGCTTGCGGCGCACCTTCTCGGTGAGCTGGCCGCCCTCTTCGTAGCCGACGTAGCCGGGAGGTGCACCGAACAGCCGCGACGCGGTGAACCGGTCGTGGAACTCACCCATGTCGATCTGGATGAGAGCGTCGTCCTCGCCGAACAGGAAGTTGGCGAGCGACTTGGCCAGCTCGGTCTTACCGACTCCGGACGGGCCGGCGAAGATGAACGAACCGGACGGACGCTTCGGGTCCTTCAGGCCGGCGCGGGTACGACGGATCGCCTTGGCGACAGCCTTGACCGCGTCTTCCTGACCGATGATCCGCTTGTGCAGCTCCTCCTCCATGCGGAGCAGACGGGTGGTCTCCTCCTCGGTGAGCTTGAACACGGGGATGCCGGTCCAGTTACCCAGGACCTCGGCGATCTGCTCGTCGTCGACCTCGGCGATGACGTCCAGGTCACCGGAGCGCCACTGCTTCTCCCGCTCCGCACGCTGAGCGACGAGGGTCTTCTCCTTGTCGCGCAGGTTCGCGGCCTTCTCGAAGTCCTGCGCGTCGATCGCGGACTCCTTCTCGCGGCGGGCGTCGGCGATCTTGTCGTCGAACTCGCGGAGGTCCGGCGGTGCGGTCATCCGGCGGATGCGCATCCGTGCTCCGGCCTCGTCGATGAGGTCGATGGCCTTGTCCGGCAGGAAGCGGTCGTTGATGTAGCGATCGGCCAGGGTGGCCGCGGCGACGAGTGCACCGTCCGTGATGGACACGCGGTGGTGCGCCTCGTAACGGTCGCGCAGACCCTTGAGGATCTCGATGGTGTGCTCCACCGTCGGCTCGCCGACCTGCACCGGCTGGAAGCGGCGCTCGAGTGCGGCGTCCTTCTCGATGTACTTGCGGTACTCGTCGAGGGTGGTCGCACCGATGGTCTGCAGCTCACCGCGGGCGAGCTTCGGCTTGAGGATCGAGGCCGCGTCGATGGCACCCTCGGCCGCGCCGGCACCCACCAGGGTGTGCAGCTCGTCGATGAACAGGATGATGTCGCCGCGGGTGTTGATCTCCTTGAGGACCTTCTTCAGGCGCTCTTCGAAGTCACCGCGGTAACGGCTGCCTGCCACGAGCGACCCGAGGTCGAGCGTGTACAGCTGCTTGTCCTTGAGCGTCTCGGGGACCTCGCCGTTGACGATGGCCTGAGCGAGACCTTCGACGACGGCGGTCTTACCGACACCGGGCTCACCGATCAGCACGGGGTTGTTCTTGGTACGGCGCGACAGCACCTGCATGACGCGCTCGATTTCCTTCGAGCGGCCGATGACGGGGTCGAGCTTGCCTTCGAGGGCCGCCTGGGTGAGGTTGCGACCGAACTGGTCGAGCACCAGCGACGTGGACGGAGTGCCCGCCTCGCCACGAGTGCCGCCGGACTCGGCCGGCTCCTTGCCCTGGTAACCGGAAAGCAGCTGGATGACCTGCTGACGGACCCGGTTGAGATCGGCGCCGAGCTTCACCAGAACCTGCGCTGCGACGCCTTCACCCTCGCGGATGAGGCCGAGCAGGATGTGCTCCGTGCCGATGTAGTTGTGTCCGAGCTGCAGTGCCTCGCGCAGGCTGAGCTCCAGGACTTTCTTGGCACGCGGGGTGAAGGGGATGTGGCCGGACGGGGCCTGCTGGCCCTGGCCGATGATCTCCTCGACCTGGCTGCGCACTCCTTCGAGGGAGATGCCCAACGACTCCAGCGACTTGGCAGCGACACCTTCGCCCTCGTGAATGAGGCCGAGCAGGATGTGCTCCGTACCGATGTAGTTGTGGTTGAGCATCCTGGCTTCTTCTTGAGCCAGGACAACAACGCGCCGTGCGCGATCGGTGAACCTCTCGAACATCGCTCTCCCTCACACTTTCCGACGTGCAGTCACGAGACCGGGTGTCTCGTCCCTGTTCGCCGCGTTTCGCTCCGGCACTACAAGCAGATCGCCAGCGCCTGATCCGAGGGCAGAAGCCCCGAACCGACGAAGGTTCCACGACCCCAGCTATTACTCTAGTTGGCTGCCGATCGACCTGCTGCCCCTCCACCCCTTTAGGTGGGCGAGCACGCCTGCTTATTCGTATTTAACGCCCCAGGTCCGGCAATCGTTTCCCCTTCGCTGTACGCCTGGAGCGAACAGGTCCGGCGGCGCCTGTGGAGGGCATCCGGTCGAGAGAGGCCGACGGCCCGCTCCCCGAGGGGGCGAGACCTGCGTATCCGGACAGGGTATGTCGACGAGCTGCGAGTTCGCCACCCGTTCCTTTCCGCCGACGTCGGCAGCGTTACCCAGGCTCTTGCTCCGGCCTCCCCCGGTAACTGGCGGAGCGATGCATCTCGCGGGGCTACCCCGCGACAGGGGCGACGAAACGGCACGGCACCTCGCGCGGATTGTCGCGGTCCAGCGCGTTCAGCACGAAACCGGCGGCGCGTGCCGAGCCGGCGACGGCGACGTGGTCGGAATAGTCCTGCTCACACCCGTCCTGGACGACGATGTTGGTGGTGTCCGGCCCCGGCTCGAGGCCGCTCGTGTACGGGACGACCAGTTCGTCGTAGCGGGTGACGATGTTCGTGTACTCGATCCCCGGGACGTAGACCCCGCCCGCGCGCATGCGGTCGATGAACTTCGACCCCTGGAGCATCTCGGGGCACGCCCGGCAGACGGGGAACCCCGCCGCCACCGCGTCGTCGACACCGAGCGACCGCAGGAACCGGCCGGCACTGATCTGATCGTTTCCGTAGGTGCCCTGCCACGGCGGGGCGAGCGACACGATCTTCGCGACCTTGTCCGCACCGCCGAAGAACTTCGCATAGTTGTTCGCCTGCACCGTGCCCTGGGAATGCCCGACCAGGTCGACCTTCGCGGCGCCCGTGCTCGCCAGCACCCGGTCGACGAACGCGGCGATCTGAGCGGTGCCCGTGTCGATGGGAGTCATTCCGCCGATCGCGTCGAGCGGCCACGGCAGATCGGGAAAGTTGCCGTAGGTGAGCGAATAGACGCAGTAACCCTCGTTGGCGAGCAGCGGCGCGTACACTGCCCAGTTGGTCTGGCGTGCGCCTCCCGTCCCGTGGACGAGGACCACCGGTTCGGGGTGCGCATCACTCGGCCGGCAGGACCAGTCGTTCGAGCCCGGGGCCGAACCGCCCGGATTTCCCAATTCGAGGGGCACTCCGGCGAGGAACGAATCCGGCACCGGATAGGCAGGCGCTGCGGACGCCGCCCCGGCCCACATCACGAACGCCAGGAACAGAATCCCTGAAACGGACACGCAGCGGCGCACAGCTACCCCCAGACTCCCCGAATATCGGATCAGTGCGGGACGGTAACAGCCCAGGTCGGCGCGCGGAGCGAATCAGCGAATTCTGTTCCCAGCTAACTTTCAGTTCGCCTTGTTGTAGGCCTCGATAATTTCCGCGGAGATACGGCCGCGCGCAGAAACCTTTTTGTTGTTCTTGCGCGCCCATTCCCGGATAGCGGCGCTCTGTTCCCGATCGACCGAAACTCGGGACTTGGTGACAGCCGGAGCCGCCACCGCTTTGCCGCGCTTGCGCGAGCTCACCTTGCGCGCGTGGGAAACCCACACGTCGAGCTGCTCGCGCAATTTCGCCGCATTCTCCGAGGAAAGGTCGATCTCGTACTGAACACCGTCGAGTCCGAACTCGACCGTCTCGTCGGCAGACGCCTCTTGGTCGACGTCGTCGATCAGGGTGACAGTGACCTTCTTTGCCATGGGATGAAATTCCTCTCGAATGAAGCGACGTCTCATCGTCAACGTGAGCTACGACCCGGAGGTAACCATACCCCTGTTCTTCCGATTCGGAATACGAGGAATGGATCGAATTTATCCGCGCGAATTCATCCCGGGCGAATCAGCGAGAAGACGGCCGAACAATGGGAAAGAGGATTGTTTCGCGGATTCCCAATCCCGTCAAAGCCATGAGCAGACGGTCGATTCCCATTCCGGTACCGGTGGTCGGCGGCATTCCCTGCTCCATTGCGGCGAGGAATTCTTCGTCGAGGGCCATCGCCTCGTCGTCGCCGGCCGACGCGAGGCGCGCCTGATCGACGAACCGCTCACGCTGGATCACCGGATCGACCAATTCCGAATAGCCCGTGGCCAACTCGAACCCACGGATGTAGAGGTCCCACTTCTCGGTCACCCCGGCCTTGCTGCGATGGTCACGCGTCAGCGGTGACGTCTCGACCGGGAAATCACGGACGAAAGTCGGCTCGAACAACTGGTCGCCGCACTGGTGCTCCCACAGTTCCTCGACCAGCTTCCCGTGCCCGTAACCCTTGTCCTTCGGGACTTCGAGGCCCACCTTCTCGGCGAGAGCCAGCAATTCCTCGACCGTGGTATCCGGAGTGACCTCGACACCGATCGCCTGCGACAGCGACGGATACATCTCGAGGGTCTTCCATTCACCGCTCAGGTCGTATTCGGTGCCGTCGGCAAGAGTGACGACCTGCGAACCGAAAGCGGCCTGCGCCACCTCCTGAACGAGTTCGCGAATCATGACGGCCGAATCGTCGTACGTGCCGTACGCCTCGTACGTCTCGAGCATCGCGAATTCCGGCGAGTGCGTCGAGTCGACGCCCTCGTTGCGGAAATTCCGGTTGATCTCGAAAACCTTCTCGATACCGCCGACGACGCACCGCTTCAGGAACAGTTCGGGGGCGATTCGCAGATAGAGGTCGATGTCGAGGGCATTGGAATGCGTGATGAAGGGACGGGCCGCCGCGCCACCCGCCACCGTCTGCAGCATCGGCGTCTCGACCTCGAGGAACCCGCGCCGCTCGAGCGCGTTCCGGAGCTCACGGACCACGGCCACACGCTTACGCGCATTGTCCCGCGCCTCGGGGCGCACGATCAGATCGGCATAACGCTGCCGAACCCGGGACTCCTCGTTCATCTCCTTGTGCGCAACGGGCAGCGGGCGGAGCGACTTGGACGCGATCTGCCACGAATCGGCCATCACGCTCAGCTCGCCGCGACGGGAGCTGATCACCTCACCGTGCACGAACACGAAGTCGCCGAGGTCGACATCGGCCTTCCACGACGCGAGCGCATCCTCGCCGACGGCGGCGAGACTGATCATCGCCTGCAACTGGGTGCCGTCGCCTTCCTGCAGCGTCGCGAAGCACAACTTGCCCGTGTTGCGCACGAAGATCACCCGGCCGACGACACCGACCTGGTCACCCGTGGCGGTGTCGGGTTCGAGTTCCGGATACTTGGCGCGGATCTCCGCCAGCGAGTGGGTGCGCGCCACCGACACCGGGTACGCCTGGCGTCCCTCCGCGAGAATGCGCTCACGCTTCTCCTGGCGGATCCGAAGCTGCTCGGGGGTGTCGTCGACTGGCTGGGCTGCTACTTCACTCACGGGTCACCAGCCTAATCGACGGCCGGGCGAGCCCCTATTCAGAGGTCAGCGTCAACCCGACGGCTCGCCGTCAGCATCGACCGACGGCTCGCCGTCAGTGAGCCGAGACGGTGGCCAACTCCCGCACGCAGTGCTGCGTCGCGATGAGCGACCCCAGCAGCCCTGCCGCCTTGATCGCCTTGTAGCCGCCGACGAGGTCGGTCGCCTTGTGCAGACCCAGCTCCTGCAGGGCCGCCGCGGCCAGGCTCGACGTGTAGCCCTCGGAGCAGACGATGATCCACTCGACGTCGTGGTCCACGGCCAGCGCCAGGTGCGCCGAGCTGGTGGGATCGCAGCGCCACTCGAGGACGTTGCGTTCGATGGCGAGCGCGCCGGGCAGCGTCCCCTCGATCGCGCGCTGCGCCTGCGGGCGGATGTCCACGACGATCGCGCCGCGCGCCACTGCCTCGGGCAGCTCGAACGCGTACATCCGGTCGATCTTGGTGCGGGCCTCTTCGAGCATCTGGTCGATGTTCACTTCGAACCGCCCTCGGGGAGATCGGTGAGCTCGGTACGGGTACGGCGCAGCGTGCCGTGGTCCGTGACCTCGTAATAGGACATGGCCGACAATGGCGGCGAGTAGGCGTGCACACTCAGCGTCGGCGTCACCACCTCCGCCCCCGGTGCGTCCGGCGCGCGTACCACGTCGTGGACCCAGCCGAGCGGGAACGAGGCCTGATCGCCGGCGTCGAGGATGCGGTGACGCAGTCGATCACCCGCCCAACGGAACTCGGACAGCGCGCCGCTGAGAACGGTGAGCGCACCGAAAGAGCCTGCGTGGTCATGCAATTCGGTATTCCGGTCGGGAACCCAGCTGATCAGCCAGACGTCGACGTCGTCGTCCGAGTAGAGCCGGGTCGACCAGCGCTCGTCGGTGGGCCAGCTCTGCGGGAGCAGGACGTCGTGGCGGCCGTCGAGGACCTCGGAAGCACCCTGATCGGTGATGCGCAGCAGGTCGGCCGGGCGAAGACGGGTGGGTACAGATGCAGAAGAATACGTTGCGAGCACGAGAGAGACTCCCAGAAGTGTGAATTGGTCAAGGCAGCGTTCAGCCTCGACAACACTCCTGAGCACTCGTGCAGAGATTCACGGGGACCATTCTGACATAACTTCCGCGAAGAGGGAACCCATCAGTCGAGTGGGCTGCGACGCGCTCCCCGGCGGGCCTGATTCCGCTCGTAGACCAGGCGCAGCCCTTCGAGCGTGAGATCCGGTTCGTGCTCGTCGACGGTCTCCGTCTCGGGCATGATCAGCGGCGCACGGTCGCCGGTCGCGATCACCACCACGTCGGAGCCGGAGAAGGCAGGCAACTCCTTGCGGACGCGACGAACCAGCCCGTCGACGAGGCCGGCGAAACCGAACACCGCGCCCGACTGCATACATTCGACGGTGTTCTTGCCGACGACGGACCGAGGCCGCACCAGTTCGACCTTGCGCAGCGCCGCCGACTGCGACGCCAGTGCGTCCGAGGAGATCTCGAGGCCGGGCGCGATGGCGCCGCCGAGGAACTCGCCCTTCGCGGACACGACGTCGACGCACGTGGACGTCCCGAAGTCGACCACGATGCACGGCGCGTCGTAGAGATGATGCGCCGCAAGACTGTTGACGATCCGGTCGGCACCGACCTCTTTGGGGTTGTCGACGAGCAGCGGAACACCGGTTCGCACCCCGGGTTCCACCAGCACGTGCGGGACGTGCCCCCAGTACCGCGTCAGCATCACGCGGATCTCCCGCAGCACCGACGGCACCGTCGACAGTGCGGACACCCCGGTGATCTGATCGGTGTGCGCGCCGAGGAGCCCACGGAAGATGAGGGCCAGTTCGTCGGCCGTCATCCTCGCATCGGTGCGCATTCGCCAGTCCTGCACCAACTTCGAATGTTCACCGGTCCCGGTGAACAGTCCGAGAACGATGTTCGTGTTCCGGACGTCGACGGTGAGGAGCACCGGTTACACCAAACTGGATTCGCGCTCGGCGTCGAGCGTCGACAGCATGCGCGGGGTGATCAGGCCGGAGCCCTCCGGCGCATGCGCCGGGTCGGCACCGAGGTCGACCGGCGTGTTGGCGGCGTCGACGAACACGACCCGCGGCTCGTAGTCGCGCACCTCCTGCTCGTTCATGACGCCGTAGGCGATGAGGATGACGAGGTCGCCGGGCTTGACCAGATGCGCTGCCGCACCGTTGATCCCGATGACACCACTTCCCCGCTCGCCGGCGATGACATAGGTTTCGAGCCGCGCGCCGTTGTCGATGTCGACGATGCACACCTGCTCACCCTCGAGGAGGTCGGCGGCATCCATCAGATCCTGGTCGACCGTCACCGAGCCCACGTAGTGCAGGTCGGCGTGTGTGACGGTGGCGCGATGGATCTTCGACTTCATCATGGTGCGAAACATGTTCCGGTCCTTACTCTTCTAGCGGGAAAGAAGTTCGTCTGTCGCCGACGCGTCCGACGCCTCGGTGTCACGTTCGAGGAAACCGGTGCCGACGGCGACACCGACGTTGTCGATCAAGCGGGTGGTTCCGAGCCTGGCCGCCACGAGCAGCCGGCCGTCGCCCCGTTCGGGTGCGGGGCCGAGGTCGACGCCCCGCACCTCGAGGTAGTCGACCTCCACCTCGGGGGTGGACGCCAGTACCTCGCGCGCGGTGGCGAGGATCGCCGCGGCGCCACCGGCCGCGGCGTGGGCGCCGGCGATCAGGGCCGCGGACAACGTCGTCGCCGCGTTCCGCTGATCCTCGTCGAGATAGCGGTTCCGTGAGGACAGCGCGAGTCCGTCGTGTTCACGCACCGTGGGCACGCCGACGATGCGGACGTCGAAGTTCAGGTCGGTCACCATCTGCCGGATCAGCGTCAGCTGCTGGTAGTCCTTCTCGCCGAAGTACGCGGCATGCGGTGCGGCGATCTGCAGCAGCTTGGCGACGACGGTGAGCATGCCCGCGAAGTGCGTGGGCCTGGACGCGCCCTCCAGTTCCGCGCCCAGCGGTCCGGGATGGATCGTCGTCCGCGGACCGGCCGGGTACATGGTGGCCGCGGTCGGCACGAACGCCAACTCGACTCCGGCCTCACGCAGCAGTTCGAGGTCGGCGTCGACGGTGCGCGGGTAGGCGTCGAGGTCTTCGCCGGCACCGAACTGCAACGGGTTGACGAAGATCGAGACGATCACCACCGCGCCGGTGAGCTTGGCCTGCCGCACCAACTCCAGGTGTCCCGTGTGGAGGGCTCCCATCGTGGGCACGAGCGCGACCTGGCGGCCGACGCCGCGCAGCGCCTTCGAGACCCGGGTCAGCACGCTCGGGTCGTGGTGCACGGTCAGTTCGCCGCGCTTGTATCCGCCCTGCAGATCGCTCACGGGGCTCACCTCCGGTCTTCCAGAATGTCCAGCAGTTCAGGTGTGGCGCCGGCGCGTTGCGCCGACCTCAGCGAGAGGGCCCGGTAGCCGGCCGCAATCCGCGGATCGACTTCCTCGAGGACGCGCAGATGCGTGGCCACCGCCTCGGAGTCGCCCCGGGCGACGGGCCCGGTGAGGGCAGCAGGCCCGCGGCGCAGGGCGTTGTCGAGCGCCGCCGACAGCAGCGGCTGGAGCACGCGTTCGGCCAGGCCGTTCGGATCGTCGCCGATCAACTCCTGGCCGAGCAGTTCCTGACCCTCGAGCGCGACCCGCAGCGCGGCCACGGCGTCGACGACGAGCGTGACCAGGTGGTTGCTGCCATGAGCCAGAGCGGCGTGGTACAGCGGCCGCATGTCCTCGCGGACCCGTACCGGCTCGCCGCCGATCTCCAGAACCAGCGACTGCGCGATCGCGTAGCCGATGTCATCGGCTGCGGTGATCCCGAAACAGGCGGACGCGAGACGGACCGTGTCCTCGTCGTGGCCGGTGAACGTCATCGCGGGGTGGATCGCGAGCGGTACGACACCCTGCTCGGCGAGGGGGGCGAGGATCCCGATGCCGTTCGCGCCGGACGTGTGGGCCACGATCGCGCGCCCCGGCACGGCACCCGTGGAAGCCAGGCCCGCGATCAGCGACGGCAGTTCGGCGTCGGGGACGGCGAGAATGAGCAGTTCGGAGCGGGCCGCGACCTCCGCGACCGGAAGAATTTCCGTCTCGGGCAGCCGGGTGCGGGCCCGATGCCGTGACGCGTCGGAGACGGCCGAGCAGGCGACGACCACGTGACCTGCCCGCTCCAAAGCGGCACCGATTGCTGTTCCGACCCGGCCTGCGGAGACGATTCCTACCGTCAACCTCGCAGGCGCAGGGCCATTAGTGATCCCGAAAGAGGTCACCTTCGTCCTCTCGTTCGTTCCAGTCCCGCTCGGCGGGTACCAGACGTTCCACGGTGAGGATAGCCCGGCTCGAACGCACCCCGCCATGAGCGGGCGGAGTGATATATGCCTCACACCGTGCGGGTTGATCCTCGGGCGAGTCCGGGCCTATTCGGCCCGCCGGCGCCTGCCTCCAGCGCTCTGGGACGCCCCCGACGCGGACTTCATGTTGGCCATGATCTCGGCGACGGACAGCCCGTTCGAGTGCGCGCCCGAAGAGTCGTCGTCCTCCGCCGCCCGTCTGCGGCCCCGCCGCCCCTCGGGCTCCGGC
>NZ_JBHUSF010000314.1:0-10723 GCF_042673295.1 Rhodococcus sp. NPDC057014 | reverse complement strand
CTTGGTCAGCGTGAGGCCCGCCGTGGGATGGACCTGGGAGTCACTGCAGCCCTCAGGACTCCTGCGCGGTCCGGTAGTTCGGTTCTCGGCGCCGGCGTTTCGGCTCGACGTCTGCCACGAGTATAGGCAAGGCTTCCCTAATTAAGCAAGCGCTTCCGTGCCTGCCCCAGCCGACCGCAGTGCGGGCGCGTGATCCGGCTCTTCGAGCGGACCGGCACGCCGGCCGCGACGAAGGCGTCCAGGATGCCCTGACCGCGACGCTGCGCGGCGGCCTCGCCGCCACCGGCGAGGATCGGCACGTACGTCGCGGCGCCGAGCACCGACTCCCCCACGAGCCCCCAGAATCGGGACGCGTCGATCGGCGTCAGCCGGGCAATCGCGTCGAACACCGCGTGCAGCGACGTGAGACTGCGGTGCACCGTCCAGAGCAGCAACGCCCGCTCGCACGGCACGGTGACCGTCCGGGGGGCGCCGGCGTAGGGGTCGTCCGGCAGGACACGCATGGTGTCGTCGACGACGCCCGCCCAGTCGATTCCCTCGTCACTGTCCATGTGGATCCACAGGTTCTCGAGCCCCGGGTCCCAGGCCCGCCCCTCCAGCACGACGAGGGCGGTGACACGCCCGACGACCGCGTGGATCAGCGCCGTGGCCACCTGCATCGCGGCGACGTCCGGATCGGGGACGTCCTCGAGCGAACGCGCCCACATCCGGGGCACCCGGTCGCCGTCGAGGTCGTCGGCGAGCGACCACCACCGGCGTTTACCCTCGTCCGCCATCGTCGCGACCGCGTACATGCGCGGATATTCGGCGTTCAGCGCGCGAAGTCGTGTGCAGGACACGTCCAGTGCGGTCGCGGGGGCGGACAGGGTCGAAGTCACCGTGCACTCCAATCGGTCGGGATGGAACACCACCAAACATAGGTGAGCCTAACCAAATATCAAGACTTGACATCATGTGATGTGAGGCACCCCCGCGAACCGCCGCACGCGGCACGCCCCGCCGGATGTGGCAACGGGGATAGGGTTCCGTAACCTAAGTAGTTGAATCAGTGCAGATCCCGTGCACCGGCACACACGTCAGGAGCTTCCCCCGCCAGTGACGACGACGCGACAGTTCGGCAGCGACATCCCGCACCTGCCGACCGATGAGCCCTACGGAAAGCGCGACGTTCCGCGCGGTCCCGCCCCGCTGTACCTCCGGGCACTCGCGGGACTGCTCGACATCGGGACAGTGGCCATCCCGCTCGTTCTCGGGTGGTACATCGTCGACTCCCTCCGCGACGACAACGGCGGCGGGGAGGCCGACCGGGTCGTGTTCGGCGGCGCCGCCGTCGCGATCGCGCTGGGGCTCGCCCTGTGGAACCGCGGATTCCGCGAAGGCAACACCGGGCAGAGTTCGGGCAAGGGTTGGGTCGGCCTCGTCACCCGCGACACCGACACCGGCGACGCGATCGGCCCGAAACGGTCGTTGCTGCGGGCGTTCCGGCGCACCGGCACCGAGGTCGTCCGGGAAAGCACCGCCACCGACGAGGGATTCGCCGTCCGCGAGAAGGACGTCGGCGTCGCCGCGATCCGGCGCCGCCGGCTGATCGGGCTGTGCGTCCTCGTCATCCTGCTGGGACTGGTCCTGCTGGCCAGCGTCGCGGTCGGGGCGCGGCCGCTGTCGTTCGCGGAGATCTTCCACGCACTGTTCGATCCGGACGGCTCGCAGACCGACATCATCGTGCGCACGCTGCGCGGCCCGCGCACCGTGCTGGGTCTGGTCGTCGGAATGGCGCTCGGTGTCGCGGGCGCCCTCATCCAGGGGCACACCCGCAACCCGCTCGCCGACGCCGGACTCCTCGGCCTCAACGCCGGCGCCGCGTTCCTCGTGGTGCTGTCGATGTACCTGTTCGGGTTCAGCGCCCCCAGCGAATACCTGTGGTTCGCGTTCGCCGGATCCTTCGCGGCGAGCGTGATCGTGTTCGGGCTGTCGTCGATCGGCAACGGGGCGGCGAGCCCACTGAGCCTGGCGCTGGCCGGCGCCGCCGTCGCCTTCTTCCTACAGGCGATGACCAACGCGATCATCATCGTCGACCAGTCCAGCCTCGACTCCTACCGGTTCTGGGTGGTCGGGTCGGTGGCCGGCCGCGGCTTCGACGTGCTGTGGCAGGTGCTGCCGTTCCTGGTCCTCGGGCTGATCCTCGCCCTCGTCAGCACGCCGGGCCTGAACGTCCTCAGCCTCGGCGAGGACGTGGCCCGGTCGCTGGGCACCAACATCGCGGCCAGCCGTGCGCTCGGCATCGTCGCGATCACCCTCCTCACCGGTGCGGCCACCGCGGCGTGCGGTCCGATCGCATTCATCGGTCTCGTCGTCCCCCACGTCGCGCGGGCCATCACCGGCCCCGACTACCGGTGGCTGGTCCCCTACGCCGGGCTCCTCGGCGGCGTGATGCTCGTGACCGCCGACGTCATCGGCCGGGTCGTGGTCCGGCCCGGTGAGTTGCAGGTGGGAATCGTGCTCGCCGTGTTCGGCGCACCGTTCTTCATCGCGTTGGTTCGGCGCAGAAAGTTGGCAAGCCTGTGAGCACTCGAGACGACGTGCGCCCCGACCTCGGCGCCGCGCCCACGGCCCGGGTGCCTGCCCGCCCCGCGTTCCGCCTCGGACCGGTCTCCCTGGTCCTGCGCCCCCTCGGCATCGCCGTCAACGTCGCACTGCTGGCGGCCCTGTTCCTGGTGCTGTGCCTCAACATCGGCCGCGGCGACTACCCGCTGTCGATCCCCGAGGTCACGCGGGTCTTGTTCGGCGGCGGCACGAAGGCCCAGAACTTCATCGTCATGGACCTCCGGCTGCCGCGGTCGCTGACCGGGGTGTTCATCGGCATGGCCCTCGGCCTGGCAGGCGCCATCACCCAGTCGATCGCCCGCAACGCCCTCGCCAGCCCCGACATCCTCGGCATCACGTCCGGTGCCAGCGCCGCCGCCGTCGCGCTGATCGTCCTCGGGGGCGGCGGCAGCTTCGTCGGCCTCCTCGCCACCCTGGGGATCCCACTGGCCGCTTTGGTCGGCGGACTCCTCACCGCTGCGGTCATCTACCTGCTCGCGTGGCGCGGCGGGGTGGAGGGGTACCGGCTGATCCTGATCGGCATCGGTGTCAACGCCATGCTCATCGCGGTCACCGGGTGGCTGCTGATCTCGGCGGACATCAACGACGCGTCGCGGGCCCAGGTGTGGCTCAATGGGTCCCTCAACGGCGCCTCCTGGAGTCAGGTGTGGCCCGTCACGATCGCCGTCGTCCTCGTCGGCGGCTACGCGGTGATCTCCTCGTTCACGATGGGCGCGCTGCGTCTCGGCGACGACAACGCGGTGTCGCTGGGGGTGCGGCTGCAGTGGTCGCAGGCCCGGCTGCTGCTCATGTCCGTCGCCCTCGCCGGCATCGCCACCGCCGCGGCAGGCCCGGTCGGGTTCGTCGCGCTCGCCGCACCGCAGGTGGCGCTGCGGCTGGTGCGGTCCGCCGGCCCGCCGCTGATCGCGTCGGCGCTGACCGGCGCCGTGCTGGTGGTGGGCAGCGACGTCGTGGCCCGCACCATCCTGCCCGTCGAGCTGCCGGTGGGTATCGTCACCTCGGCACTGGGTGGCCCATTCCTGCTGTATCTGCTGGTTCGCAACAATCGGAAGGTCTCGGCATGACCGTGCAGACTGACTCTCGACTGATCGCCGACGACCTGAGCCTCGGGTACGGCGACCGGATCATCGTCGACCACCTGAACCTCGAGGTGCGGACCGGGGTGATCACCACCGTGATCGGGCCGAACGGCTGCGGCAAGTCCACGCTGCTGCGCGCGCTGGGGCGACTCTTGAAGCCGCGCAACGGTTCCGTGCTGCTCGACGGCAAGGCCATCGGGTCGATGCGCACCAAGGACGTCGCCCGCACCCTCGGCATGCTCCCGCAGGCGCCGGTGGCGCCCGAGGGCCTCACCGTCGCCGACCTGGTGGCCCGCGGCCGGCACCCGCACCAGTCGTGGCTGCGGCAGTGGTCGTCCGACGACGAGGGCGAGGTCGCCGAGGCGCTCGCCCTGACCGGGGTGTCCGACCTCGCGGACCGCCCCGTCGACCAACTGTCGGGTGGTCAGCGTCAGCGGGCGTGGATCTCGATGGCCCTCGCGCAGGGAACCGACATCCTGCTGCTCGACGAGCCCACCACCTACCTGGACCTGGCGCACTCCGTCGAGGTCCTCGACCTGGTGGACCGGATGCACGAGGAACTGGGCCGCACCGTGGTGATGGTGCTGCACGACCTGAACCTCGCGATCCGCTACAGCGACCAGCTGATCGTCATGCGGGACGGCACCATCGTCGCGTCCGGCGCGCCGAAGGACATCATCTCCGCCGAACTGCTGCTCGAGGTGTTCGGCCTGGAGGCCGCGGTCATCGCCGACCCGGTGTCCGACCGCCCGCTGGTCGTGCCGATCGGCACCCGCCACGTGTACGGCGCGATCGGCGGACCGGACGAGAAGTAGCGGCCGTCAGCGGCGGCCGCCGATCATCGTCCGCACCAGCCGGTAACTCTGCCCCAGCGACACCGTCGGCAGGTACGCCCTGCCGACGGCGTTGCCGATGCTGGGGAGCGCGGCCGGGTCTGCGAACGTCATGTGCATGGCCACGTACCGGGGCTGGAACTTCGACTTGAACGCCAGCAGCGACCGGAACCCGTACACCGGTTCCAGGGTGCGGCCGAGCAGATCGAGCACACTGTCCATCACCGCCGACAGGCTCGACGACTCCGACCGTTCCCGCTCGCCGGCGTCGCCGTCCGGTTGCTCGACCTTCGCGAGCGGGGCGCCGGACAGGCTCAGGAACTGGGCGCCCTCCTCCTCCAGTTTCAGTGCCGCGGACGCGATGAGGAACTCCATCGCCGGCCGGAACCCTTCGGCCCGCCGCCGCATGAAATCGAGGGTCCAGCCGACCACCCGCCCGTCCTGGTACACCGGCAGCCAGGACGTGATGCCGTGGACGGTGCGGTCCTCGTCGACGGCGATCAGGCAGCGCACCTCCGGGTCGTCGACCTCGTCGAGTCCGCCGAGCGTGAAACCCATTTCGGGCATGCCCTTGTCGGCCACCCATTCCTCGGAGATCGCGGTGATCTGATCGGTGATCGCCCGCGGGGCACTGGGGAAGCTGACCCATTCGGCGGTGATCCCCGACTTCTTCGCCTTGTTCAGGGCGGTGCGGACGTCCTGGAACCGTTTGCCGGTGAACGCGATCTGCCCCAGATCCAGCACCGTCTCCTCCGCCACCTGGATGCCGCTCCAGCCGAGGGCGTCGGTGATGTCGCGGACCTCACCGGTCACCGAGTAGAAGCACGGAATCCAGCCGTTGGCGGCGGCGAACTCGGCGAAGTGTTCGACGGTGTCCCGTAACCGGTCCGGTGGGCCGACCGGGTCGCCGGTGGTCAGCGCGACACCGGCGATGACCCGGTACGCGACATAGCTGGTGCCGTCGGCGGAGAACCAGTAGTTGTTGCCACGCCACGTCGTCATCCAGGACAGCGGGCTCCCGCTCCCCGACTTCAGGAGGGCGCGGGCCCGTTCGGTGGACTTCGAGTCCGAGCCGATGGCGGGGCTCAGGAACGTCGCGGCGACCAGCGCGCAGAGGGCGACCCAGAACACCACCCCGGTCCACTCGTAGAGCAGCGTCGCGGGGATGCTCTCCGGCAGCAGCCGCGGGTCGAGCCATTGCAGGTACACCGGCGGGATCAGCCGCTCCGGGAAGTCGGCCAGCAGCGTCGTCGTTCCCGGCCGGGGGTCGAACCCGTGCCGCGCCCACAATCCGCCCAGGAGGTAGAGGACGGCGAGACCGGCGACGAGCGCCACCAGGACACCGGCCAGCCGCCGGTACGTTCCGGCCGGGGCGGAGACGTCGAAGAACCGCCGGGTCGCGAGCAGCACGATCAGGATCGCCAGCGGGGTCAGGAACGGCACCAGCGTCCGGTACAGGTTCGGGTCGGCGAGACCGTAGAACAGGGAGTCCTCGTCGAGGGAGTCGACGAACCGGACCGCGAAGTTCAGCAGCGACAGCACCAGCAGGATCACCTGGGCGATCACCGACGCCACCCACGCGAAACGACGGCCCCGCCGGAGGCCGTCGCTGAGGGTGAGCAGGAACAGGGACGGCATCAGACTCAGCAGGGTCGGCCCGACCCCGGACAGGCGCAGTTCGAGCAGCCCGCGCCGGCACTCGGGGTCCGCCGCCGACACCTCGCACAGGTCGCGGACCTCGCCCGCCGTGTAGGGCACCCCGCGGAACAGGTCGCGCAGCACGGCGAGCGGCCCGACCGCCTCCGCCGACAGGGCGGCGATCATCGGGCCGATCGCGCTGGCCGCCACCACGATCGCGACGAGCACCCGGCCCTCCCGCTGGGTGCCCGCGATCCGCTCGCCGCGGGCGGAGCGGCCCACGATCCAGCGGCCGATCACCAGCCCCACCACGGCCGCGGCCAGCCGGACCACGTCCTGCAGCGAACCGCTGAACAGCGCCAGGGTGATCGTGAACACGAGGACGCCGACCCGGATCCGCCGCCGCCACAGGGTGCCCATGTTGGAACTGGCCACCATCGCGGCGCCGACGATCCAGGTGCTCGGGCCGACGGCCATGCCCACGTGCAGCCGGAAACCCCAGTTCGCGTCGACAACCTTCGCGACCGCGGCCACCGACAGCGCCAGCAGCCCGCCGAGCACCTGGGTGGCGACCGCGGCGAGGGTGAACCGCCCCGACCCCATCCGCCGTTCCAGCGGTGCGGCCACCAGCAGGACGAGGACGGTCGTCGACAGGTACGCCAGGACGTCGTCGCCCCACAGTCCTGCGGTGAGCAGCGTCCACACCCAGCCGTTCTGGAACGCCCGGATCCCGATCGCGACGTGCTGGGACAGGTCGTGGGACGGCCCGCCGATCACGCTGGACGTGGCGATCGCCAGGATCCAGATCGCGGCCAGCAGCGAGATGCTGACCGGCGCGCCCCGCACCGCACCCCGGACCCTGTCCGCGGCCCGCCCCGTCCGACCCCTGACCCTCGCTGCCGTACCGTGTGCGGTTGCCGCGCTGTCGTCGGTCTTCATCCGCCAGGTCCCCACTCTCCGCGATGTCGAGAACGAAAGCTTGCCCGGCGGGTCGGCCGCTAGCCAACCCGACCGTAATCCACCCGTTCGGAGTATGGCCAATACCACACGCCGCGACGCAGTTTTACTACTACCAGTAGTACGTATCTGCGTCGTCGTATCCGTAGAATCGGTGTATGGCTGGACTCGGCGAACTCGAACGCGCAGTGATGGATCACCTGTGGTCCACTTCGGAACCGCAGACGGTGCGGCAGGTGCACGAGGCACTGGCGGCACGCCGTGAACTCGCATATACCACCGTCATGACGGTGCTCCAGCGGTTGGCGAAGAAGCACCTCGTCATCCAGCAACGCGACGACCGCGCCCACCGGTACCTGCCGGTGCATCAGCGTGAGGAACTCGTCGCCAGCCTCATGGTGGACGCGCTCCAGCAGGCCGACAAGTCCGGCAGCCGCGCCGCCGCACTCGTGCACTTCGTCGGCCAGGTCGGCGCCGACGAGGCCGACGCGCTCCGCGAGGCCCTCGCCGCGCTCGAGGCCAAGGAACGCACCACCGGAGACAATCAGTCGGGAACCGTTCGCGCCGGCTGACGTTCGTCATGCATGATGAGTAGGACATGGACGCCACCACCGCGCTGGTCTTCGGAGTACTCGCACTTCTTCTCGCAGGGCCTGTCCCTGCGCTGCTGAGTCGAGCCCGATGGCCGCATCACGCCCCCCGAGCAGCACTCGTGCTGTGGCAGGCAATCGCCCTCGCCGCGGTCCTGTCCGCGTTCAGTTCGGGACTCGCGATCGCCAGCCAGCTCCTGGTCCCCGGACCGGACGGCCGCCCCACCACCGCACCGGTCGCCGAGATCGACGCCCTCGGCCTGCCCTTGTGGCTGCTGTACGTGGTGGTGTTCGCGCTGACCCTCCTCGTCGGGGCCAAACTGATCTTCGCGATCGTGCAGGTCGGTGTCCGCACCCGGCGCCGCCGCGCCCGGCACCGCATGCTCGTCGACCTCCTCGACCGCTGCGACTCCTCGTCCCCCCTCGCCCGCACCCCCGACCTGCGGGTCCTCGACGTCACCGAGCCCATCGCCTACTGCCTGCCCGGGCTCCGGCAGCGGGTGGTGCTCAGTCAGGGCACGTTCACCAACCTCGACGACGCGGAGATCACCGCGATCCTCACCCACGAGCGGTCCCACCTGCGGGCCCGGCACGACCTCGTCCTCGAGGCGTTCACCGCCGTCAACGCCGCCTTCCCCACCGTGGTGCGCAGCAAGTCCGCGCTGGGATCGGTGCAGCTGCTGGTGGAGATGCTCGCCGACGACTCCGCCGTCCGCGCCACCGGGCCGACCGCACTAGCACGGGCACTCGTGGCCTGCTCGGGGTCGATCGCCCCGAAGGGCGCCATGGCCGCCGGCGGTCCCAGCACCCTGCTGCGGGTGCAGCGCCTGGCGTCCACCGAACAGGGCACCCGGGTCGCGCTCGCCGCGTACGCGGCGTCCGTGGCCATCCTCGTGGTGCCGACCATCGCCGTCGCCGTCCCCTGGCTCACCGAACTGAGCCGGTTGTTCAGCGCCGTATAGTCGCCCAGCTCACAGTCCGCCGGGTTCGATAACCGGGTGCCCCGTCGCGTACACTGGTCGGCGGTCGCCACTGCGGCCCATCAACACTGAAACGGCACACAGCCCAATTCCCCGCACTTCCGCGAATGGATTGACCAGGTGACATGTGCCCTGGCTCGTCCCTTTGTGCGTGCTGCATGACAGCCCCCGCTCCGCGACGCGCCCTATGCCCGGAGAGGTACCCGCGTGACCAACGCTGTCCAGACGACGTCTGCCCCACTCGAGCAGACCGAGACCGACACCCCTGACCAGAACGCCACCGACGCCGAGACGGCCACCGTGACGTTCGCCGAGATCGGCCTGCCCGCACCCCTGGTGCAGGCCCTCGCCCGCAACTCCATCACCGTCCCGTCGCCGATCCAGGCGCTGTCCGTCCCCGACGCGCTGGCCGGCACCAACGTCCTCGGCCGCGCACAGACCGGTTCGGGCAAGACCCTCGCGTTCGGCCTGCCGATGCTCGCCCGGCTCGCCCGCCACGACGACCGGCCCGCCGCCAAGCGGCCCCGCGCACTGGTCCTGGTGCCCACCCGTGAGCTCGCCTTCCAGGTGGTCGACTCCCTCAACTCGTACGCCGGGGCGATGGGGCTGACCGTCCGCCCCGCCGTCGGCGGCACCCCGTTCACCAAGCAGGTCGACCAGCTGCGCCGCGGCGTCGACATCCTCGTCGCCACCCCCGGCCGCCTCGGCGACCACCTCCGTCAGGGCACCTGCATCCTCGACTCCGTCGAGATCACCGCCCTCGACGAGGCCGACCAGATGGCCGACATGGGTTTCCTGCCCGAGGTGCGGTCCATCCTCGGCGAGACCCCGGCGGACGGCCAGCGTCTGCTGTTCTCCGCCACCCTCGACCGTGAGGTGCAGTCGCTGGTTCGCCAGTTCCTGCCCGATCACGTGCAGCACTCCACCGAGGACGGTCGCGCCAGCGTCGACACGATGGAGCACTACGTGCTGCTCGTCGACCGCGGACAGAAGGACAACGTTCTCGCCGAAATCGGTGCCCGCGAAGGCCGCACGATCATGTTCGCCCGCACCAAGCTCGGCTGCGAGGGCATCACCGACCGCCTCCGCGCGGTGGGCATCGCCGCCGAGGCCCTGCACGGCGGCAAGGCACAGAACCAGCGCACCCGGGTCCTCGAACGCTTCAAGAACGGCCGCACCCCCGTGCTCGTCGCCACCGACGTCGCCGCCCGCGGCATCCACGTCGACGGCATCGACCTGGTCGTGCACGTCGATCCGCCCGCCGACCACAAGGACTACCTGCACCGCGCAGGCCGGACCGCCCGCGCAGGCGAGAAGGGCACCGTCGTCGCGATCGTGCTCCCCAACCAGAAGCGCACGTTCCGCCGCCTGACCGGCATGGCGGGCGTCGACGCCACCGCCGTGCCCGTCACCCCCGGCTCCGAGAAGCTGGCCAGCATCACCGGCGCCAAGGCGCCCAGCGGAGAACCGGTGCGCGACACCTACTCCCGCGGCGAGCGCGGCGACCGCAAGTTCGGTGACCGCGGACCGCGCCGCGAAGGCGGATACGCCGGACGCGACGGCGGCGGGTACCGCGGCAACCGCGGCTTCGACGGTCGCGGCTCCTCCGACCGGGGTGGCCCGCGCCGCGACTCCGGTGAGCGCAGCTACGGTGACCGCCCGTCGGGTGGCCGCAACTTCGAGGGCCGTAGCTTCGAAGGCCGCGGCAACGAGGGACGGGGTTACGAAGGGCGCGGCCCGCGCCGCGAGCAGACCGACAACCGGTCCGGCGGCTACCGCGGCGACCGCCCGCAGCGTGACGGCGACAACCGCGGTGGGTACCGCGGTGACCGCGACAGCCGGACGTTCTCCGATCGCGCGCCGCGCCGCGACTACGGCGACCGCGCGCCCCGGCGCGACTACGGCGACCGCGGCGACAGCCACCGCGGTTCCGGCGAGCGCAGCTTCGACCGCAGCGCACCGCGCCGCGACTTCGGCGACAACCGCGGCGCCGCAGGCGGGTTCCGCCGCGACGACCGGCGGGACGACCGCCGCCCCGCGGC
>NZ_JBHUSF010000313.1:0-10729 GCF_042673295.1 Rhodococcus sp. NPDC057014 | reverse complement strand
GCCTCGGACAGGCCCTCGACGAACTGTCCGACGACCTGCCGTTCATTCAGGGGAGGCACGAGCAGTACCTGGCGCACATCGCCACCGCGTACGCCAAGGCCGGCCGCCGCCGCGCCACCCTCGCGGTCACCGCCTCCATCGGCCCGGGCGCCCTGAATCTGGTCACCGCAGCCGGGCTGGCGACGATCAACCGGCTCCCGTTGCTGCTGCTGCCCGGTGACACCTACGCCACCCGGCACCAGGGTCCGGTGCTCCAGCAACTCGAGCACGCCACCGAAGCGGACGCCACGGTCAACGACACGTTCCGTCCGGTGGCGAAATTCTTCGACCGCATCACCCGCCCCGAGCAACTGCTGACCGCGCTCCCGCAGGCGATGCGGGTGCTGACCAGCCCCACCGACACCGGTGCCGTGGTGCTGTCGCTGCCGCAGGACATCCAGTCCCACGCGTTCGACTTCCCCGTCGAGTTCTTCGAACCGCGTGACTGGAAGATCCGCCGCCCGCTCCCCGACCCCGCCGAGGTCGACGAGGTCGCCACGCTGATCCGGGAGGCAGAGCGTCCGGTGATCATCGCCGGTGGCGGCGTGCACTATTCGGATGCCACCACCGCCCTCGAGGAGCTTGCCGAGCAGGTCGGGATTCCGGTCGTCGAGTCGTTCGGCGGCAAGGGCGCGGTCAGCCGTGACGAGTGGTGGCAGGTCGGCGGTGTCGGCCTCGAGGGCAACTTCGCCTCGAACACGCTCGTCAAGCAGGCCGACCTGGTGATCGGTGTCGGCACCCGGCTGACCGACTTCGTCACCGGTTCGCAGTCGATCTTCGAGAACGACACCGTCCGCTTCGCATCAGTGAACGTCGTCGACGCCGACACCCGCAAGCAGGGCGCCACCGGCATCCTCGCCGACGCCCGCCTCGGCCTCGCCGCGCTGACGGTCGCGCTTGCCGGGCACACCACCAGCACGGCGTGGCAGGAGACGGTGCGGACGGCGAAGGCGGACTGGGCCCCGATCCGGGCCGCCGCCCTCGACCCCGACACCGCATTCGACCCCGCCGAGCACCCGGACGCACCGGTCACCGGTGCGGTGCTCACCCAGCCGCAACTGATCGGGCTGCTGCAGGAGCACGCCTGCGGCGGCGACACCATCATCGCCGCGGCCGGCGGCCCGCCCGGCGACCTGCAGAAAATCTGGAACGCGACCGGGAATCGGCACTGCCACCTCGAATTCGGGTTCTCCTGCATGGGGTACGAGATCCCGGCCGCGATGGGTGTGCGCCTGGCCGAGGGCAACCAGGGCCAGCGGATCGTCACCTTCGTCGGCGACGGCACCTTCCTGATGGCCCCGACCGAACTGGTCACCGCCGCCCAAGAGGGCCTCGACGTCACCATCGTCGTCTCCGAGAACCACGGCTACCAGGTCATCCACCGCCTGCAGATGAACCGCAACGGACGCGAATTCGGCAACGAGTTCCGCTACCGCACCGACGGCGACATCATCGCCGACAGCGGGGACAAGGCGCGTCTCGAGGGCGACTACCTGAAGGTCGACCTGCGTCAGATCGCCGAAGGCCTCGGCGCCACCGCGATCCGCGCCACCACCACAGCCGAGGTCCGCGCCGCGCTGGCCGACACCCGCGAGGTGTCCGGGCCGGTCGTCATCGTGGTTCCGACGGTGCCGCACGTGGACCTGCCCGGCGGGGACGTCTGGTGGGACGTGGCCCCCGCCGAAGTCTCGAACCAGGAATGGGTGCAGACCCTGCGCGCCGATTACGACAACGCCGTGGGACGGCAGAGGTGGTTCGGATGAGCAACAACAGCCCTCTCGACGCCGGAACCCTGCGCCGGCGCCTCGCCAATGGTGACACCACCGTCGGCACGTTCGTCGGGATGGCGTCCTCGACCGCGGCCGAGGTGTGTGCCGCGGCAGGATCCGATTGGATCCTGCTCGACCTCGAGCACGGCGCCGGATCGGAAGACGCACTTCGGGATTCGATTCTCGCTGCCGTCGCCTACGGGGTCCCTACGGTGGTGCGGGTCGAGTCCGGAGAACGTATCCGGATCGGACGCGTCCTCGATCAGGGTGCCGCCGGGGTGATGGTGCCGCGCCTGGACAAACCCGATCAGGTGGTCGACGCGATCACCCACCTGGCGTATCCGCCGCGCGGCGACCGCGGGGTCGCCACCTACAACCGCTCCTGCCGGTGGGGCATGGACCGCTCCGTGCTGCTCGCCGAGGAGCAGACCTCACTCGGGGTCATCCAGATCGAAACCCTCGCCGCACTCGACGCGGTCGACGAGATCGCCGCCCAGGACGGTGTCGACGTGCTGTTCGTCGGCCCGCTGGACCTGTCATTCGCGCTCGGGGTGCCGTTGCAGTTCGACAGCCCGGTGTTCACCACCGCCCTCGGGCGGGTGCTCGAGGCCGCCCACCGGCACGGCAAGACAGCCGGCATCCTCGCCGCCAACGCCGCCCTGGCCGGCGGTTACGTCGAACTCGGCTTCCGATTCGTGGCCGTCGGTTCCGATTCCACCCTGCTCGCCGCGGCGCTGACCGACGCGTTCGCCACCGCCCGCCCCGAACAAGACCAGAAAAGGACGTCATCGTGAGCACAACCCGCACCGTCGGAGTCGGACTGATCAGCGTCGGCTGGATGGGCCAGCTACATGCCCGCGCCTACCGCGACGTCCCGATCGTCTATCCCGAACTCGGAGTCACCCCGAAACTGGTGATCGCCGCCGACACGGCCGAGAGCCGGGTCGAGTTCGCCAAGAACGTCCTCGGTTTCGCCGAGGGCACCACCGACTACCGCGAGGTCCTCGCCCACCCGGACATCGACGTCGTCTCCATCTGCGCACCGAACTTCCTGCACGCCGAGATCGGCATCGCCGCGGCGAAGGCGGGCAAGCACTTCTGGATCGAAAAGCCCGTCGGACGCAGCTACGCCGAGACCGCGGCGATCGAGGCCGCGGCCACCGACGCCGGGGTGATCACCTCGATCGGCTACAACTACCGGCACGCCCCCGCCGTCGAGCACGCCCGGAAGCTGATCGCCGAGGGCAGCCTCGGCCGGATCACCAACGTGCGGGCCTCGTTCTTCTCCGGATACGCCAACGAACCCAACGGCGCCCGGTCCTGGCGATTCGACCGGGAACTCGCCGGGTCCGGCGTGCTGGCAGATTTGTTCAGCCACGCCAGCGACCTGTGCCAGTACGTGGTCGGGCCGATCGCCGAGATCAACGCCCTCACCAGCACCGTCTACACCGAACGCCCGAAGCTGGCGATGGGCAGCGGAACCCACTTCGCGGTCATCGAGAACGGTGAGATGGGCCCGGTGGAGAACGAGGACTACGCCGCGGCGCTGGTGCGATTCGGATCCGAGGGACCGGGATCGGGTGCGGTGGGCACCATCGAGGCCTCCCGGGTCATCGTCGGACCCGAGTGCGGCTACCGGATCGAGATCTACGGCACCGACGGATCCCTGACGTGGGACTTCGAGCGGATGAACGAGCTGAAGGTCTGCCTGGGCCGCACCAACGCCGAACAGGGCTACACGACGGTCAACGCCAGCCCGGCGCACGGCGACTACTCCCGCTTCCAGCCCGGCCCGGGCAACGCCCTCGGCTTCGACGACCTCAAGACGATCGAGGCGAAGAAGTTCCTGCTCGCCGTCACCGTTGGGCCGCAAGAGAACTCGAACGTGCACGACGCCGCCTCGGCCGCCGCGATCGTCACCGCCGCCGAGACCTCCGCCGCCACCGGGCAGTGGCAGAAGCTCGACGTCGGTGCCGGCACCACCGCCGCCCGCACCGCCTGACCGCCCTTTCGACACCTGCAAGGACGCTGATGTCAACAACGATCTCCACTCAACTGTTCGTCGGCCTGGGCCCGCTCGACCGGGAGCTCGTCGACCCGTATCTGGCCGCCCATCAACAATTGGTCCTCGACCCCACCGAGGAACAGCTGGCGGTCGCCGAGGCCGCGATCGTGCGGGCGGCGTTCACCGTCGACGCCGCGATGCTCGACCGGATGCCGGCATTGAAGGTTCTCGCCCGCACCGGGGTCGGCACCGATCTGGTCGACGTCGCCGAAGCGCACCGACGGGGTATTCCGGTGGTGATCACCCCGGGCAGTAACACGGTCTCGGTGGCCGAGGGTGTGTTCGCGCACCTGCTGTCGCTGGTGAAGCGGCTGCCGACACTGACCGATCTGGTGCGGAGCGGGCGGTGGGGTGAACGGGGTGGGGTGACCGTCGGCGACCTCGAGGGTGCGACGTTGGGGATCGTGGGGTTCGGGCGGATCGGCCGCAAGGTCGCGCAGATCGCCGAGGCATTCGACCTGAACGTCCGCGCCTACGACCCGTACGCCGAGATCCCGGACCGGTACCGGTGTGCGAGCGTGGACGAGGTGCTCACCTCCAGCGACTTCGTCACCCTGCATGCGCCGCTGACGGCGGAGAACCATCACCTGATCAACGAGGTGCGGCTGGCCATCATGCGGCCGGGATCGATCCTGGTCAACTGCAGCCGCGGCGCACTGATCGACCTCGACGCCGCGCACGCCGCGCTGCGGTCCGGGCGCCTCGCGGGCCTCGGCCTCGACGTCTTCGACCCTGAACCACCCGAACACCACCCGGTGTTCGACCACGCCAACACAACTCTCAGTCCGCACCTGATGGGGTTCACGGATCGGGCGATGGCCCTGACGATCCGCGCCGCGGTCGAGGGCGCCATCGCGGTTCTCGACGGCCGCGAACCGGCCGCGGTGGCATCATGACCGTCCACCGTGATCACCGACTTCGACTCCTCCCGCGCCGCCACGATCGCCGAAGAAGTCGGCGCCCGCACAGTCGCGACCGCGGCAGAGCTGATCACCGCCCCGGACGTCGACGCGGTGATCATCGCGTCCCACGACTCCGCCCACGCCGAGCAGGTGGGCTGTGCCTCGATCACCGCAAGCCGGTGCTGTGCGAGAAGCCGCTGGCCCCGAGTTTCGGCGAATGCGCCGACCTGGTCACCCGGCACGACCCGCAGATCCTGATGCTGCGTACCACAGACGATGTGCTGACCGTGGTCGATGTGTTCGTCAACGCACGATACGGTTACGACGTGCGCTGCGAGGTGGTCGGCGAAACCGGAACGGTGAGCCTGGCGCCGAGTCACGCCGGGACCCGCAGCCCATTGGCGTCCGCCCGCGACGGTCTGCGCGCCATCGAGGTGGCGGAAGCGCTGATCGAATCGATGAACAACGCGGGCGCCGTCACCCCGGTGAGGAATTCATGACTGTCGCTCTACGACTTCCTCGCCGTCCGCGTTCTACGATCGAGACGACCACCGAAGGGTACTGGGCATGATCAGCTCACCACGTCCGGAACTATTGGCCGCCTGTTGGACTTCCGCCGGTGACGTGATGCCGGCACGAGGTTCGGACCGCAGTCCGGTCCCGATCCGCGAGCGCATCGAGGCCGTCGCCCGCACCGGCTACACCGGATTCGGATTGACCCGCCCCGACCTGGTCGCCGCGCGCGAGACGATCGGCCTCGGCGACGTCGCGAAAATGCTCGCCGACAACGGCATCACCCACGTCCAACTCGAGTGGATCACGAACTGGTGGACCACCGGGGATGCCCGCGCAGTGTCGGACGAGGTACGCCGTGACCTGTTCGAGGCCGCCCCCGTCCTCGGAGTCGACAACATCAAGGTCGGCGCGGACGACGATGGCGTCCCCGTCTCCCGCGATCGGCTCTGCGAGCAGTTCGACGCGCTCGCAACGGACGGCGCCGCCGCGGGCGTGAAGATCGCGTTCGAGAACACACCGTTCTCGCACCACGTCAAGACCACCGAACAGGCTGCGCGGTTCGTCCAGGACGTCGGGAACCCCAACGGCGGGCTCATCCTGGACATCTGGCACGCCTTCCGGGGTGGGACGCATTACGACACGTTGCCGGAGATCATTCCGTCGCGCTTCGTGTTCGGCGTCGAACTCGACGACGGTTGGACTGTCGTGCGGGGAACCGACCTCGAGGACACCTTCGACAACCGGGTTCCCTGCGGTGAGGGAGAATTCGACGTTCCGAAGTTCATCGATGCGGTCCGCCGCATCTGCTTCGACGGCCCCTGGGGTATCGAGCACATGTCGCGGGAGTTCCGGACACTGCCCGTCGCCGAGGCCCTCGCCAGGGCACGCGACGGGGCCCTGCGGTGCTTCGAGGTCGCCGACCGGTTGGCCGCGAATCGGGCCGACAGCTGATTTCACCGGCTCTCCCACCGCCCTCCGGCCCTCGGCGGTGAGGTGAAAATGATGGGAATACTGCCTTGATTGAGGCGTACGTCACAACAAGACTGACAAGTGCGCACAGACCGGACGTGTGCATCAGCGACCCACCGGCACCGAAGCCGGTGGGGACAGATCGAAAGGAATCCAGTGGCCACCCTGTTGAACGGGAAAGTCGTTCTGATCAGCGGAGGGACGCAAGGTGTCGGCGCAGGCGTCGTGCGAGCCGCGGCCCGCGAAGGCGCCCGAGTGATCTTCACCGGCCGCCGGGCCGAGGCCGGCAAAGCCCTCGCCGCCGAACTCGAAGCGACCGGAGCACAAGTTCGCTTCGTCCAGGCCGACATCTCCGACCCGACCGAGGCCCGTGATTCGGTGACCCGGACCATCGAGGAGTTCGGCCGTATCGACGCGCTGTGCAACGCGGCCGGCCTGACCACCCGCGGCACCCTCCTCGACACCACGCCGGAGTTGTTCGACCAGCACATGGCGGTCAACCTGCGGGCCCCGTTCTTCACCATGCAGGCCGCCGTCGCCGACATGGTCGCGCGGAAGGCACCGGGAACGATCGTCAACATCATCTCCATCGCCGAGCACGGCGGGCAGTCCTACCTGGCCCCGTACGTGGCGGCGAAGGCCGGACTGGCGGGTCTGACCCGCAACGCCGCCTACGCGCACCGCTTCGACCGGATCCGGATCAACGGCCTCAACATCGGCTGGACCGAAACCGAGGGCGAGACCGCCATCCAGCAACGCTTCCACGGCGCCGACGACAACTGGGCCGTCGACGCCGCGGCCACGGTGCCGATGGGCAAGCTCGGGCAGGTCGACGAGATCGCCGACATGGTGGTGTTCCTGCTCTCGGATCGCAGTGGCGTCGTCACCGGCTCGGTCATCGACTGGGACCAGACCGTTATCGGAGGGCAGGACTGATGGGATCGACACTCGGCGTGATCGGCCTCGGCCGGATCGGCGCATTCCACACCGACACCCTCGCTCAGTTGCCGGGCGTGGACGGCCTCGTCGTCACCGACGAGCGTCCGGACGTCACCGCAACCGTCGCCGCCAAGTTCGGGGCGCGCGCGGTCGAGGACGCAGCTGCGGTCTTCGCCTCGGGCGTGGACGGGGTCGTGATCGCGGCCGCCACCCCGGCGCATGCGCCGCTGATCCTGGCCGCCGTCGATGCCGGGATTCCGGTGTTCTGCGAGAAGCCGGTGGCGTTCACCGCCTACGAGAGCTACCAGGTCGTCGAGCGGTTGAAGACGTCGACGGTGCCGGTGCAGATCGGGTACAACCGCCGGTTCGATCCCGCGTTCGTCGCCGCCCGCAACGCCGTCGTGTACGGAGAACTCGGCCGGCTGCACACCGTGCGCTCGACCACCCTCGACCCGGCGCCGCCGCCGGCAGCGTACGTGGCCGCCTCGGGCGGGATCTTCCGCGACTGCAGCGTCCACGACTTCGACATCGTCCGCTGGGTCGTCGGTCAGGAAGTGACCGAGGTCTACGCCGCCGGCACCAACCAGGGCGACTCGATCTTCGCCGACTGCGGCGACGTCGACACGGCCACCACCACCCTGACGTTCGAGGGCGGCACCCTCGGCGTCGTCTCCAACACCCGCTACAACGCCCGCGGCTACGACTGCCGCCTGGAGGTTCACGGCTCCGAGGACAGCGTCGTCGCCGGTTGGGACGCCGGGGCGCCCGTGCGCAACCTCGAACCCGGCGTCACGTTCCCCGACGGCCCGCCGCATCAGTTCTTCATGGACCGCTTCACCACCGCCTACCGCGCCGAACTCAGCGCGTTCCTCGAGGTGATCGCCGGCACCACCCCCTCGCCGTGCACCGCCGCCGACGCCCTCGAAGTGGCGTGGATCGCCGAGGCGGCCACGCTGTCCCTCTCCCACCACCGACCAGTCCAGATGAGTGAGGTTCGACGATGATTCGTATTGCAGGAGCACCCATTTCGTGGGGTGTCTGTGAAGTTCCCGGCTGGGGCCACCAGCTCGACCCCGAGCGGGTGCTGTCGGAGATGCGCGACGCCGGACTCGAGGCCGCCGAGATCGGCCCCGACGGATTCCTGCCCGCCGACCCGCAGGAATTGGCCGCCACCCTGGCCTCCTACGACCTGAAGGCCGTCGGTGGTTTCACCCCGGTTCTGCTGCACGATGCCGGCCACGACCCGGTCCCCGACATTACCGGCGCGCTGGCCGCATTCACCGCCGCCGGCGCCGAGGTGCTGGTGCTGGCCGCGATCACCGGCTCCGACGGCTACGATTCGCGGCCCGACCTCGACGACGCCGGCTGGAAGACGTTGCTGTCGAACCTCGACCGGCTGCACGACGTCGCCGCCGAGCAGGGCATCCGCGCGGTCCTGCACCCGCACGTGGGCACCATGATCGAGAAGCACACCGAGGTCCAGCGGGTCCTCGAAGGCTCCTCGATTCCGCTGTGCCTGGACACCGGGCACCTGCTGATCGGCGGCACTGATCCCCTCGAGTTGGCCCGGGCCGCCGCCGACCGGATCACCCACACCCACCTCAAGGACGTCGACGCCGAATTCGCCGCCCGCGTGCAGGCCGGCGAGTTGAGCTACACACAGGCCGTCGCCCAGGGCATGTACACCCCACTCGGCACCGGTGACGTCGACGTCGCAGGTGTGGTCCGGCACCTCGTCGACTCCGGTTTCGACGGCTGGTTCGTGCTCGAGCAGGACACCATCCTCGCCGGTGAACCCGACGGTGAGGGACCGGTCGCGGACGTCAAGGCCAGTGCGGCATTCCTGCGGAGCCTGCAGCTGTGAGCGAGCTGCGGATCGGCGTCCTCGGGGCCTCGCGCATCGCGGAGATGGCGATCGTGAAGCCTGCTCGGATCCTGGGTCACCGGCTGGTCGCGGTCGCCGCCCGCGACCGTGGCCGCGCCGAGACGTTCGCGCAGACGCACGGGGTCGAGCGGGTCGTCGACTCGTACGCCGAGTTGATCGCCGACCCCGAAGTCGACGTGATCTACAACCCGCTCGCCAACGCCTTCCACGCCGAGTGGAATCTGAAGGCGATCGAGGCCGGTAAAGCGGTGCTGACCGAGAAGCCGTTCGCCCGCAACGCCGCCGAAGCCGATCGGGTCCGTCGCGCGGCCCGCGAGCGGGGTGTGCCGATCATGGAAGGGTTCCACTACTTCTTCCACCCGATCGTCGGGCGGATGTTCGAGCTGCTCGAGGACGGCACCCTCGGCACCCTGCAGCGGGTCGAAGTGGTCATGCGGATGCCCGAACCCAAACCTGACGACCCCCGGTGGAAGCTGGAACTCGCCGGCGGGTCGGTGATGGACCTCGGCTGCTATGGCCTGCACGTGCATCGCCAGTTGGGCCGTTTCGCCGGCGGTGAACCCACCGTGGTGGCGGCCCGCGCCGTCGAACGCACCCGGGGAGTCGACGAGGCCTGCGATATCGAACTCGTCTTCCCCGGCGGCGCAACGGGATCGAACACGAACTCGATGACGTGGGATCGGTTCGACATGACCCTGCGCCTCGTCGGCGACCGCGGTGAAGCCCTCGCACACGACTACATGCTCCAGTCCGGCGACGACCGGATCACCGTCACCACCGACGCCGGCACCACCGTCGAGCGACTCGGGACCCGTTCGACATATACCTATCAGCTCGACACCTTCGCTCGACACCTCGCCGATGGGACCACGTTCCCGATCGACGCCGACGACGCGGTCGCCACCATGGAGCTCATCGACTCCGCGTACCGCGCCGCGGATCTACCTCTCCGGTAGTCCCATTCACCCCGCCGGGCCGTGAGAACCACTTTCGGACGTCCGGCCCGGCGGGGCTATCACACCCTTCCCTCACCGCATCACCCTCCCACTTCGCCATGCCTGCATGGTTGCCGCTGCCGTGCTGCTCGCGGGTTGCTCGAGCTCCGGCGGGAAACCCGAATCGACCGGCAGCGGAATGGCCTCCGGCACCGCGGACACCCCAACGACAATTTCGAACTGCGATACTCCGCGGACCCCGAGGCACCGAACCAGTCCAATCTGGTCCAGAGCGCCCGCGACAGCAAGGTCGACGGCATCGCCGTCACGCTCGCCAAGCCGGATGCGATGGCACCGGCCGTGAAGGCCGCCGTCGACGCGGGAACCCCGGTCGCCGGTCAAACATCGACTCGATCGCCGAGTACGCCCAGGCCGGAACCCGCTGAGCACGGTGCCCGGCACAGCATCGCGACTGCCGGGCGCCGTCGGCGTCACGGAAGGAAAGCATGTCCACACAGCAAGATCTGGACCTTGCCAGTCACAAGTCGTCCACGACGAGAGGGTGAAGGAACAAAAACGCCTGCAACGGCTGCTGGTCCGCCCCGAGATCGGTTCCCTGTTCGGTGCGATCGCCATCTTCGTCTTATTCATGGTCGTCGCACCCCCGTTCCGCAGCCCCGAGGCACTGGCCACCGTCCTCTACGCATCCC
>NZ_JBHUSF010000312.1:0-10792 GCF_042673295.1 Rhodococcus sp. NPDC057014 | reverse complement strand
CGGCCTGACCGGCAAAGCGCCGCAACACAACTCCATCACCCACAGACGCCCCGCATCCGAGCCCCCCCACTCGGATGCGGGGCACCCGCCGTGACCGAACATCCGCCGCGTGGCCGAACACCGCAGCATCAGACGACTCCATGTCAGAACTCGATGACGGCGTCACCTCGTACCTGCTGATCGAACTCCTTGTACGCGATTCAACTCCGGGAACAGCGGCGCCCCTCGCCCGTGGCAGCGAGCAACACCCATAGCCGATACTCGTCCACTACCCCAAGCTCATTCAGGGAGTTCACCAACTCGGTGCCGCCGCGGCGACGAGGTCCGTGCCGGGCTCGGCCTCGAGTTTGGCGATCTCCTCGGCCGCATCACCGCTGACTATCCGGGTCTCGAGCCAGTCGTCGGCTGATTTTCAGGGTACGAGGGAACACGACATCGGGGATTCGCTCATTGTCCGGCGGAAGGGTGATCGGAGGTCGGCCAGGAGCCGAACATGATCTCGTCGGTGTTGCGGTTTATGAGGAAGGGCCCAGCATCACACAGCCGACTGACGGAGCATTCCTCTTGATCGGGGGCATCGGCGCTCATCGAGGCCGCCTCGGTGTGTCCAGAGGTGTCGACTGCGAGCACTCGAAATTCATCGATGCAGCCGAGATCGTGCACTGAAACTGCTGGAACTTCTGGTCCCCATTAACCTGGGGTTGTGGAGCACGACGTGCGCAAGGAACCGATCCCGTCCGAGCCCACGCCCGCACCCGACCTTCGGCACAGGTTCTACGAGATGTCGTTCCAAGACCTCCGCCGTAGTGTCCGAGGACTTCTCCATGACCGTCGACCGAGCCCCCATGCGTCGGTCTCGCCTCGGCGCATGGACGGCTCCCACACCGGCATCTTCCTTTCGACAGCAGTGACGGCGGGGTAGGCGGCGGACTCTCACGCCCGCGAAGGAGCAAGAGCATGGCAGAGACCCAACCCTTGGACATCACTTTCACCGCCCGGCTGAGCAAGGTCCGGCCCGGGGACACGTGGACGTGCGTGCAGCTACCCGACTCAGCACGGATATTCGGTACCCGTGGTTTGGTCAAGGTCGCTGGGACCATCGACGCGCATCCGTTCACCGGAGCGTTCATGGCACTCGGAGATGGCACCCACAAGCTGCCCGTAGCTGCTGCCATCCGCAAGGCGATCGGCAAGAACGACGGTGACGATGTCGAGGTGCACCTCACCGAGCGACTGAACTGAAGCCCCGGGACGTCCGGTACGGATCCGCTTTCGGGATGGCCCCTGCCCACCGTGCGCTGAGCGCGGGTGGCGAACACCGGCGGCTGCGATACTGGGCTGATGGACGGTCCAATTGCGCATGCCTTCGACAGCGCCGCCCGACGGTTTCTCGAAGTCAGCGCCTCCGCGACGGGCCACTACGACTCCCCCGGCCTCGGTGAGTGGTCCGTGCGCGACCTGCTGGGGCACACCAGCAGATCGCTGACGACGGTGGAGACCTACCTCGACGTCGCCGGAGACGACTCCGGTCCGGTAGACCTGGCTGATGCCGTTGCGTACTACCTGGCCATCGCCGGTGCCCTGGCTGACACCGCAGCGGTGGCGGAGCGGGGACGCGCCGCCGGCGCCGCGCTCGGGGAGGACCCGATGTCCGCGCTGACCGCGCTGGTTGCCCGGGTACCCGAGCGGGTCCGGGCCGCTCCGGCGACCGCCTTGGTGCGCACCCCATTCGGGACGATGACCTTGCAGGGTTACCTCCCGACCCGAACCCTCGAGCTGACGGTGCACACCTGCGACTTGGCGGCCGCCCTCGGCGTCAGCGCCGACGTTCCCCACGATGCGGTAGCCGAGACGTTCGCGGTGATCGGTGGCCTGGCCGCAGCACAGGGAACAGCACCTGCGGCGCTGCTGGCCTTGACCGGCCGCATTCCTCTGCCCGCCGGTTACTCGGTCCTCTGACACGTCACCGCTGTCTCACCATCCAGCGTCGACCGCGTGCCGCGGATCCGTCCGCATCCGGGCACATTGCCCGCACTCGATCGGGTCGCTACTTCCGCAGCCACAGCGCCTTACCGCTCTCGCCACACTCGCGCCTGGACGTGGAGGCCCGGCGAGATCACGACGAAGTCCGGAATCGCACGCGGTCCTCTCGTGCGCGGTCCTACCCTGGTACGCGAGAGACGGAAGGCGGATCAGTGATGCTGCTGCAGAACCGCACCGCGATCGTCCACGGGGGAAGTGGCGCTGTCGGCTCGGCGGTCGCGCGGGCGTATGCGAGGGAAGGCGCCGAGGTGCACCTCACCGGACGCACGCGAGACACACTCGAAGATGTCGCCCACCGCATCAGGGACGGCGGAGGGATCGCGCACGTCGCCGTTCTCGACGCGGTGGACCGGGACGCGGTCGAACGGCATGCCGCAGCGGTGGTGGACCAGAGCGGCCGCCTCGACGTCTGCTTCAACGCCACCTTCAACGACGACGTCCAAGGCACACCGCTCGTGGACATGCAGGTCGGTGATGTCATGCAGCCTGTCGCGAAGGCGATCACGTCGAGCTTCACCGTGGCTACGGCCGCTGCGCGCCACATGGTGGTGCGCGGCACCGGCGTCATCCTCGTCATGGCCGGCGGACGGGAGGCGATCCCGAACCTCGGTGGTTCTCATGTCGCGTGGGCCGCACTCGCCGGCCTCTGCCGGCAGCTTGCCGCCGAACTCGGTCCGCGGGGTGTCCGCGTCGCCTGGCTGCTGTCACCGGGCTCCCCGGAACCGGACGAGCCCGATCCGGACGTCACCCGTCTGCTGCTGCCGCGTCGCCCGAGCTACGCCGATGTCGCGAACGCCGCCGTTTTCGCCGCGTCCGACTGGGCCTCGACGATGACTGCGACCGAGATCAACCTCACCGGGGGCGCCGTCGTCGACTGACGCGGCTGCGCGATGAACGACCACCCGCCGGCACCGGTCTCGACGAGAAGTGCAGGGTTCGGTCGCTACCGAACCCTGAGTATCGACGGGCAAACTTCCGGATCAGGGGCGACGCAGTGACCTCATCGCGATCCGCTCCCGACGGGGACGCACCAGCAACCATCCGCATTGTTCCTGAACAATACTGGTGCTCAGCATCTTTCGAGGCGGCCCTCCGGCCCGAACAAGGGGGGATTCAGACCGGAAGACCTGGCTGGCGCGCCGCCATCGCTTGCTGCGCGCGCAGCGTCCACACGGAGTACCCGCGACTGTCCGGTTCATGCCCGGGCGATCACACTGATTCGCGCAGCAGAATATGCAACGGTTGACTCACGAGATCTCCAGTGCCGAATGTAGAGCGGAGGACATCATGTTGCTCGACGGGGTCAACCATATTGCCTGGATATCCAAGGACGCCGCCCGCCTGGGCAGGTTCTACGCCGATGTATTCGATGCCGACGTCGGACCGACGCGGCCGCACGGCCGCGACGGAGGAGAAACGATGACCGTCATCCGGATCGGTCCGCATACCGAATTGAACATCTTCGTGATCGACGGCAACACCGAAGCCGAGCGTCAGACACCGATGTGGGGGCGGGGTCGCATCGATCACGTCGGCCTGCAGGCGGCCTCACCGGAAGCCTTCGAGGTGATCCGGCAACGGCTGATCGACGCGGCCGCCAGCGATGGAGCCATCAACGACTTCGGTACCGCACGGAGCGTCTTCTTCCGGGACCCCGACGGCCTCGAGGGGGAGGTGCTGATAGCCACGCCATGACGAACACCGACCACTCGGCGCTCTCGTTCGAGGCGCCGTCATGGTGTTGGCGTTCACCACCGCGTCCGCGGGCCGATCCACCGTGCGGGCATGTGCGTTTGGGTTCTCCAGTTGGGGGCACGCTGTGTAGTGGGTTTCGGACGACGGTCCGGCTGACCCGCTCGTGCCACACAACAGTCAGGAGATGTCATGCAGAAAGTGTTGACCTTCGCGGCGGGCGCGGCCGTGGGCTTCGTCCTGGGCACCCGATCCGGCAGGCAAACGTACGAGAAGATGAGACATCAGTCCGTCGAACTCTGGCACAACCCCACCGTGCAGGAGAAGGTGAGCGACGCGACGGAAACCGTCAAGCACAAGGCGCCGCAAGTGCAGCACAAGGTCGGTGAACTGGCGAAGAAGGCTACGCACCGGCACACCGACACGAACTCGACGACTGCGCCCACCAACGGAGCGTCGCTGGGTGACGCTGCGACCCCTGCTCCGGCTGCCCCCACTCCGACCGACACGGACACCACGGCCGGTGTTCCACCGACGCGCGGCCAATCTGCGGGATGATTCTGGATCATTCGCGCCGGTTCCTGTAGTCGGCGGTCGCGAGCACGGCGGAGTGATGCGGAACGCGTGGCCATGGTCTCCGGGTGCCCATCCAGGCACAGGTCAAGGCGTCGATGCGGCGTCACGCAATTCGGCGTACGAATCTTCCATCGCCACCGCCAGCCGGGCAACATCGGGCAGCGCCTCGGGGTCGGTACAGAGCCCGATTCCGACGATCCCGGCGCAGGAAATCGCCGAGATCCGCAGTGCGTGGTGAACGGCGGGCTCCGAGGACGAGAAGAGCCGCTCCACCCGGCGCCCGGACACGCTCACCGGCACCGGCGGGCCCGGGACGTTCGAGATCGCGAGGCTGAACTCCCGCGCGCTCCCGGCCAGTCGCTGTACGGCCTCCCCGACGCGCTTCACGCGTCCGAGAGCGTGGAAGAGATCATAGAGTTCGTCGGCGTCGTCGAGGTGCTTGCGCTTTCTGGTCTCGGCGCTGATCCGGTCGAGGCGGGTGAGCGGATCGGGCTCGGCGAGTGGCAGATCGATGTTCAGGAAGGAATCGCGGTTTCCGATGTCCGCATCCTCATCTCGGTGGTGAAGGCTGACCGGAACCTGAGCGCGAAGACGCGGCAGCGTCCCCGCTGCGCCGGAGAGCCAGCTGCGGAGGCCGCCGGCGACGATCGCCAGGAGGACGTCGTTGACGGTGGCGCGAGTGGGACGCGAGACCCCTATTGTTTTCAGCTCAGACAGCGGGGCGACGGTGAACGCGAGCTCGCGGGCGGCGCTGATCGGACGGTCGAAGGGCGAGCGTGAGCCGCGATGGCCGAGTTCACGGCGCATGGCTGCCGGCATCCGCAGCACCTCGTCGACCCTCGAACGCTGCGTCGCATCGGTGCGAACACCCGGTCGCGACCGGCGCGGGCTCGGTTCGGCGTGTCGATCCCAGAGCACGTCGTCCAGGAAGCGCACCGCGGCGATCCCGTCGGCCATCGCGTGATGGATCCGGACGGCGATCGCCTCGCGTCCGTCGCCGAGGGGTCCGATCAGATCGAACGTCCACAGCGGGCGCTCGTGATCGAGGTGCTCGGACATCAACGTGCCGACGGCCCGCCACAGATCTTCCCGCGACGCACACCCGGCCGCTTCCCGACGCCGGACGTGGTCGCTGATGTCGAAGGCGGTCGCCGCGGTCCAGCGCGGCTCCGAACCCGACGTGTCGATCCGCTGCATCGCATGCGGCTGGCTCGAAAGGCGCTCCGCCACCGCAGTTCGCAGGGCATCGAGGTCCAGCGGGCCGGCGGCGGGCTCGAGAACCACCAGCTTCAGGGTATGGCCGGATATCACCGCCGATTCGAGCCCCAGAATATGGGCATCGTCAGCGGAGAGCCGATCGGGATCCTCGCGGGTCACCTCGGCAAGTCTATTCGGGTCTGCACGTCGTCGAACCAGGAACTGCGCTCTCGACTGGGACGGCCGACCGGACGTCACCCAGCGGACGCCGGACTCCCCGTGACGGCGACCGCGGATCCCACCCATCGGCGCAGGTACGCACGCAGTTCGTCCTGGCTACGCGGCGGGTTTCCCGGCGAGATGAAGAACGACTGCATGGTCCGCAACTGATACTCGACGAGCTCACGCAGGGCGTGCTCCCCGTAGCCGTGCCGCTCCCAGTCGACGTCGAAGCGCCGGATCATCGTCATTCCGAAGGCGAGGGCTTCCTCGGACGTGATTCCCTCGGTATGTGAATGGGAACCGGACAGCATGATGCCGAGCTGCGGAACGCGGGGCGCTTCGTTGAGCGTGTAGATCACGGCCTCGACCACAGCCTCTGCGGGATCCGCGATGCCGGCGACGTGTTGCGTCAGGCGGTCGAGGAATCCGTCGACCGCGGCGATGGCTGCAGCCCGTAGCAGCGAGTCGGTGCTGGGAAAGTACCGGTACACAGTCTGACGGATGACGCCGAGGGATTCCGCAACGTCGGCGATGCTGATCGCCGTGCCTTTCCGGCTGATGAGCTCGACTGCGGCGATGACGATTCGCCGGGACGCTTCCTCGTCACTTCCGGGTGGGCTGCCACCCCACCCACGCCTGCCTGCCATTGCCCGTTCCCTACCTCTCGCACGGCGTCGTCGACCCGGACGTGCTGCACGGGACGACGGCGCAGTGCCCGACCTGGACTCAGAGGTTACCGCGAGCGCGTTCGCGCTTTCGGCCGCAGCAGTTCTCCCCGAATCTGCCGAAAGTAATCATACAGATCTGAGTGTGTGTGTATGTTGTTGAGTCTCGGGTCTCCACCTGCCCACAGACTGCAGCCACTCATGCCGCACGAGACGAGGAATTGCACATGTCCGACCTGCACCCCCGAAAGATGGATTTCGCGTTCGACGAACAGGACGTCCCGTTCCTCTGGAACCCCGACAACCCCGCCTGGTCGAGCATGTCGAACGCGATCTCGTTCCTGGCCATCGGTTTCGAGAAGATGATCGTCAAGGCGATCATGCAGGCCAAACCGTTGATGACCGATCCCGAGGTCGCGGAGGAGGCCGTGGCGTTCATGCGCCAGGAGGGCCACCACTCGACCGCGCACCGTCAGCACGTCAAGGCCCTGATCAGGCGGTATCCGGGACTCCAGAACACGCTCGACGCGGTGATCGGCGAGTTCGACCTCCTCACCGAGGCGACGAGCCTGAACTACCGACTCGCCTACACCGCGGACCTGGAGGCGACGTTCACGCCGGTGTTCAAGCTGATGCTCGACAACGACGCGACCCTCTTCCGGCCGGGCGACGACCGGGTTGCGTCCCTGTTCATCTGGCACTTCGTCGAGGAGGTCGAACACCGAAGTTCAGCGCTGGTGATCTTCAATTCCCTTGTCGGAGAAGAGCTGTACCGGATGAGGATGGCACCGTCGATCTTCACGCATGTGATGAAGGTCGTCCGAATCGCCTGCGCAGGGTTCAACCAGCACGTCCCACTGAGAGAGCGGAAGGTCGATTCGATGTCGATGTTCGCGACACACCGCACCAAGCAGAAACTGCTCACCGCGTTCGCGCCCTACCTGAGCAAAGGGATCATGCCGCGCGCGTTCGACGACCTCCCCCGCGGGGAACAACTCACCGCCCTGGCCGGCGTCGTCCGGAGTCAGATGCCGAAGCACAACCCGACGCACGAGAAGCTGCCCGCGCTCGCCGACGAGTGGTTCACCCGATACGACGCCGGCTACGACTGCACCCGCTGGTACACCGCCGAGTCGGGTGAACGTCGGACCGAGTCCGCGGCGGCGGTGGTCAACGGATGACCGATCTCTGCTCACCCACGTTCGACCAGCTGTCGACGGCGCTCGGCTTCTCGTGCGCCGAGGCCGGTGGCCTGGTCGAGGTCCGCAATCCGTTGGCCCTGGAGAACTGGACGCTGCCGGTTCTCGAGTTCACGATCGTGCTCGGGTCGGTGCTCGCGCTCGTGTTCGCGATCCTGCGCTGGCGCCGCAACGGCGATCCGACCACCCTGGCGCTCTGGTTCGGCGCCACCGCGTATCTGTTCGTCATCGAACCGCCGCTGTACTTTCCGGCGGCGTTCGGGATCGAGGAACACGTGGACACCATGTTCGCGCACAACGTGTTCACGGTGGACTTTCTGTGGGGTCGGCTGCCCCTGTACATCATCGCGATCTATCCGCTGATGGCCACACTGGCCTTCGAGCTCGTCCGGATGCTCGGCGTATTCCGCAAATACGGCGTGCTCGTCGGCGCGGTCTGCGTAGGCTTCGTGCACCACGCGTTCTACGAGATCTTCGACCAGCTCGGGCCGCAACTGAGGTGGTGGGAATGGTCGACCACCAACCCGGTCAACCAGCCCATGTTCGATGCGGTCCCACTGCCGAGCGTCGTGGTGTTCGCGGCACTGTGGCCGATGTCGCTGGCGCTGTGCGTCCAATTCTTCGTGGGTCGCCACATCGACCGTGGCCGTACCTTCACCGGGCTCGAACTGGTGTGGCGGACAATCGTAATCGGCCTCCTGGCGTCGGCGGGCACGTTCATCCTCCCGATCCCGGCGACAGTTCTCGGGATGGAGAGCACCACGGTCCGGGGATTCCTCTACGCGGCGGAACTCGTCCTCGTCACGCTCGTCTCGATCCCGGTCCTGGCGCGGCAGTGGTCACGGCTGCGCGGTGGGACGTCGGACGTTCCCGCCTACTCGAACGACTTCGTCCGTGTCTACAGCGTGGTGTACCTCGGCGTGATGGGTCTGCTGTGGGCGACCGCGTTACCGGACTACCTCGCCGCCGTCGACGGTGTCACCAGCAACGGCGATCCCATCGGAAACATCTGGTACACGATCGCCTGCTTCGCGATCGCAATTCTGTGCGTCACCGCCGCATGCACGGTGCCACGGAGTTCCGTGGACGGACACGGTCCGGTCACCGGCGAAAGGGCGCCGCACGCCGTCCGATAGCTGTCGCGCATTCTCGTGATCGACGACCGCCTCCTGCCAGTCCCGGTCGGTGACCGGACCGCTGTGTGCAGTCGGAGCGGCCACACCGAGCCAAGTGCCGATCTGCTCCCACGACCGGCCACCGGCGAGCGCATCGATCACCGACCGGGCGAGGAGTTCTTCGTCCTGTTCGCGCGACAGACGGATCGGGGATTGCACCAGCCGGAGCTGTCGACGGTTCGGGCCCGCCTCCTCATCCATTCCGGCGACTGTACCGGGGCCGGATTTCCTGTTCGTTCGCCGAACGGCACGGCTGCGGTCCCCGGACACCTGGCCACCCGGCCGAGTGGCACATGACCGGGTATGTGGTGTACAACATAGTCGGCCACGATGTGAACCAGATCACAGGCGTGACCCTGAGGCACACATATCGGTACCCGACGAAAGCAGGACGCATGGCGACAGTCTCGATCATCCCGGCAACTCCCACCGTGTCGCGGACGCCCCGCCACGGCGGCTCCATGAGCACCGCGGAGATCAAGTCGAGGATCGAGGCCATGTTCGCCGACGACCGGACGCCCGCCCGACGCGCGGGCACCGCAGTCTCCCCGTAGCTGCGGCGGACGGTGCGCTGCCCTCCGCCCGGTGTCGACGTTTCTACCCGTTACGACACGTCGACGCGCACCGCCTTGTCGGCGATCATCACGTGGTGTGCGAGGACGGGGCCGATGCCGGCGAGGGCTTCCGGACTCGTCATCTGCTGGTGCGACACGGGAACGTTGTGCACGAGGATCTCGCCGCTGATGTGCTGCCGCCACGCGGAGACTCCCGTGGGGGCGTCGAAGGAATCTGCCGCTCCGAAGTACAGCAGATCGACGCCGCTCGGTGTCGACGGGCGGTGCGCGAGCGCGAGGTCGACCGTCTGAGTGAACACCCGGTGCACGGCCTCGAGGTCGCCCGCGGTGACGGCCGCGAACGGTCCGCCGGTGCGCCGCAGCACCTCCACGGCACGATCGGTGGTTCTCGCATCATCTCCGTCATCCGGGACCACCGCGCCGAACTCGGCGAGAAGTGCTGCCATGGTGGGCTTCTCGGCCGTGCGATCGAGGCCTCCGGCCAGATGGGTGTCGAGCATCGCGAGCGTGACCACCTCGTCGCCGGCGCCTGTGAGCTGCACCGCCATCTCATGGGCGATCTGACCGCCGACCGAATAGCCCACCAGGTGGTACGGGCCGTGCGGCTGCACCGCCCGGATCCGGTCGACATACCGGGCCGCGAGTTTCTCCAGGCAGCCGACATGCAGGTCCGGGTCGGTGAGCGCCGGGGACTGCAGCCCGTACACGGGACGGTCGCCGAGGTACTGCACCAGTCCGGTGAAGCACCAGGCCAACCCGATCGCCGGATGGACGCAGAACACCGGGCTGCCGGTTCCGGTGGTGCGCAGCGGCAGCAGTACGTCCAGTGACCGGTCGGCCTCATCCTCCGATACGGGATCCTCCGGTGCCGTGACGATCATGTGTGCCAGGGATTCCGGCGTCGGATGGGTGAAGATCCACTGCACCGGCACGGCCCGCGCGGAAGACTCGGCGATCCGGGCGATCACGCTCGTCGCGGTGAGCGACGTGCCACCGAGCGTGAAGTAGTTGTCGTCGAGGCCGACCCCCTCCAGTCCGAGCCCCTCGGCGAACGCGGCGGCCACCACCTCCTCGGTCGCGTTGCGCGGCGCCCGGTACTCGGCGCGCCCCGCGGTGAAGTCCGGTTCCGGCAGCGCCGCGCGGTCGAGTTTCCCGTTCGCGGTCACCGGCACGGCGTCGAGCACCGTCACGGTAGCAGGGACCATGTGCGGGGCCAGGCGCGCGCGGGCGTGTGCCAGGACGGCGGACGTGTCGAGTTCCGATCCCGCGACGGGGACGACGTAGCCGGCCAACCGGTCGCCGCTGGTGTGCACGACGGCGTGGTCGATACCGGGGTATCCGAGGAGGGCTGATTCGATTTCGCCGAGTTCGACGCGGAAACCACGAATCTTCACCTGACAATCCGAACGACCCACATACTCGAGCACCGGCCCACCCACACCCTCCCG
>NZ_JBHUSF010000311.1:0-10830 GCF_042673295.1 Rhodococcus sp. NPDC057014 | reverse complement strand
GTCCCATTCGGTTTCGATCCACTTGGTGTAGACGTCGAATGAGGTGCCGTCGCCGATGAAGGCGGGGTCGGAGACGATGGCCCGGTGGAACGGGATGACGGTGGCCAGGCCTTCGACCTGGAATTCGGCGAGGGCGCGGCGGGCCCGGGCGAGGGCTTCGTCGCGGGTGGCGCCGGTGACGATGAGCTTGGCGAGCATGGAGTCGAACTGGCCGCCGATGACGGAGCCGGTTTCGACGCCGGAGTCCATCCGGACGCCGGGGCCGGTGGGGGGCACGAACTTGGTGACCGGGCCGGGGGCGGGCAGGAAGCCGCGGCCGGCGTCCTCGCCGTTGATGCGGAATTCGAAGGCGTGGCCGCGGGGGGTGGGGTCCTCGAGGATGTCGAGTGCCTCGCCGTTGGCGATCTTGAACTGTTGCAGCACCAGGTCGATGCCGGCGGTTTCCTCGGTGACGGGGTGTTCGACCTGCAGGCGGGTGTTGACCTCGAGGAAGGAGACGGTGTCGCCCTGGACGAGGTATTCGACGGTGCCGGCGCCGTAGTAGCCGGCCTCCTTGCAGATGGCCTTGGCGGAGGAGTGGATGCGGTTGCGTTGGTCGTCGGTGAGGAACGGGGCGGGGGCCTCCTCGACGAGTTTCTGGAAGCGGCGTTGCAGGGAGCAGTCGCGGGTGCCGGCGACGATGACGTTGCCGTGCTGGTCGGCGATGACCTGCGCTTCGACGTGCCGGGCCTTGTCCAGATATTGTTCGACGAAGCATTCGCCGCGGCCGAACGCGGCGACGGCCTCGCGGGTGGCGGAGTCGAACAGTTCGGGGATTTCCTCGATGGTGTGGGCGACCTTCATGCCGCGGCCGCCGCCGCCGAAGGCGGCCTTGATGGCGACGGGGACACCGTATTCCTTGGCGAAGGCGACGACCTCGTCGGCGTTCTTGACGGGGTCCTTGGTGCCGGCGGCCATCGGGGCGTTCGCTTTTTCGGCGATGTGGCGGGCGGTGACCTTGTCGCCGAGGTCGCGGATCGATTGCGGGGAGGGGCCGATCCAGATCAGGCCGGCGTCGAGCACGGCCTGGGCGAAGTCGGCGTTTTCGGAGAGGAAGCCGTAGCCGGGGTGGATGGCGTCGGCACCGGACTTGGTGGCGGCGTCGAGGATTTTGTCGAACACCAGGTAGGACTCGGCGGAGGTCTGTCCGCCGAGGGCGAAGGCTTCGTCGGCCAGGCGCACGAACGGGGCGTCGGCGTCGGGTTCGGCGTAGACGGCGACGCTGGCCAGGCCGGCGTCGGCGGCGGCCCGGATCACCCGCACTGCGATCTCACCGCGGTTCGCGACGAGCACCTTCGTGATGTGCGCGCTGGCATGACTGGGCACTGAGCCTCCTGTGGTTCGCATGGTCTGTCTCCGCGGTGGTCCCCGGGGGTGTTCACCGGCGGTGGGTTACGGCATCACTTCGGAGTCTAGGCACCGAACGGATCGGTGTTGCCACCGGACCGAATATTGCCGTCAGGCCTGTCCGACGCTGCGCAACCCTACCGAAGGGTAGCTGGTTGAAACCTGTTCCAGTTGCCGGCGGAGGCTCGCGACCCACGTGTGGACGCTCGCGGCAGCGATGTCGTTGCCCGGATACCGGACCGCCAGATTGACGCCGCGGGGGGTGCGATTGATCCATGCGTACACGTCGTGGGTGTACTGCCGGCTCCGCAACGCCCGGGCGTTGCGTTCGTGCCAGCGGCCCGCTTCGGGCACGAACCGGACGTCCATGTAGGAGACGACGAAGCGCGGCCGGATGGGGATGTCGAGTTCCTTCTCGATCTGGTCGAACGGGACCACCGAGATCGGTTTCGTCCGCGCCACGCTGTCGGCGGCCTCGCGCGCGACGGCGGCGAAATCGTCCGAGGTCACCTCGAAGTCGATCGGGCTCAGACCGACGAACCAGCCCAGCGCGGACGCCCACTGCGGGGAGTGCCGGGTATGGACCGGAGTGACCGTCCGGAAGCGGTCGTCGCCCGCCACCTCGGCACCGGCCAGGCCGAGGCACGCGAGCAGGCCGGGGAAGAACCCCACATCCGCCTCGCGGCACGCCGAGTTGAACGCGGCAGCCTGGTCGGCGTCGAGGATCCACGCGGACAGGTTCTGCTGGGCATACGACGTGCGCGGGCCGACCTCCAGGGGGAACTCGGGGAGCCCCGGCCCCTCGAGTGCGGACCGCCACACGTCGAGCGCTTCACGCTTCACCTCGGCGTCGGTGGAGTTCTCACGCTCCTCGCGGCCGAAGTCGATGTAGCTGCCGACGGGGAACAGGTTGGCCGTGCGGCCGGACAGCGCCTCCTCGTACAGGACGGTCAACTCGTGGGCGACGAGCACGATGGAGAACCCGTCGATGATCGAGTGATCCGCCGCGAAGAACACCGTGAACCGGTCGCGTTGCACGGTTTCCAGCGTCGCGAAAACGTACGACGGCCAACTGTGCGGCGAGGCGTACTCGTCGAACAGTTGCTGCAGGTGCGCGAAGTTGTCGCCGCCGGCGGCGTCGTAACCGTGGCTGACGACCCCCACGTGCAGTCCGCCCTGCGGCACGGTCCGCCTGCAGACCCGCTCGGTCTCCATGTCGAACGTCGTGTGCGAGCGCAGCACCTCGTGACGATCGGTCCACTTCTCCAGCGCGGTCCGGAACGCGGTGACGTTCAGTGCGCCGTGGATCTCGAATGCGGTGCCCAGCCAGGATTCGCGACCGTCGGCATCGGCACACCGGCGCAGATGCGCCTCGTGGATGTACGACGCCGGACGGGGATCGTCCACCCACTCCGAGCGGGCGCACGGCAGCCATTCGGTGAGCGCACCCACCGGAACGGGGTAGTCGGCAAGTTCGGTGAATTCCATCGGTATGTGTTCAGACCCTGCCTAGCCGCGAAGATGCCGCTTGATTCGCGCGAGCATCGCCGACATGCCGCGCAACCGCAGCGGACTGACGGCGTCGGCGAGCCCGAGCGCCGAGTAGAAATCGTCCGGAACGCCGAGGATGGTGACAGCACTGTGCCCGTCCAGGCCCTGGTGCAGGATCGACGCGAAACCCCGCGTCGTCGGTGCCTCCGCGGGCGCGCTGAAGTGCAGTCGCACGTGCTCCGGATCGGAGTCGTCGACCGACAGGAACAGCGGAGACTGGCACTCGGGCACCGGTTCCATCGCGTCCTGCTCGAGTTCGGCAGGCAGGGGTGCCAGTTCGCGGCTGAATTCCAGCAGCAACTGCAGCTTGTCCGAGCCGTCGACGGCGGCGAAGTCGTCGACGATCTCGGCAAGCGAATCGGGCAGTTCGGTCATGACGTTGCGCCGGGAACATCTCCCGGCTCTTCACCCCTGACGATCGGAACGCGCACCATGTTGCCCCATTCCGTCCACGAACCGTCGTAGTTGCGGACATTGGGGTAACCGAGCAGGTGGGTGAGGACGAACCAGGTGTGGCTGGAACGCTCACCGATCCGGCAGTACGCGACGATGTCGTCGTCGGCGGAAACACTGCCGTAGATCTCGTTCAGTTCACCGCGCGAACGGAAACGGCTGTCGGGTGCCGCGGCCTTGGCCCACGGAATGCTCTGCGCGCTCGGGATGTGGCCGCCGCGGAGTGCGCCCTCTTCCGGGTAGTCGGGCATGTGGGTGCGCTCGCCGGTGTACTCCTGCGGCGAACGGACGTCGATCAGCGGTCCCTTGCCGAGATGATCGAGCACGTCGTCCTTGAACGCGCGGATCGGGGCGTCGTTGCGCTCGACCACCGGGTAGTCGGTGGGGGAGGTCTCGGGGACGTCGAACGCGGTGTCCCGGTTCTCGGCGATCCACGCGTCGCGGCCGCCGTCGAGGAGACGGACGTCCTCGTGCCCGAACAGCGTGAACACCCACAGGGCGTACGCCGCCCACCAGTTGCTCTTGTCGCCGTAGATCACGACGGTGTCGTCGCGGCTGATGCCCTTGCGGCTCATCAGCTCGGCGAACTGTTCCCCGTTGATGTAGTCACGCGTCACCGGATCGTTGAGATCGAGGTGCCAATCGACCTTGACGGCGCCGGGGATGTGACCGACGTCGTAGAGGAGCACGTCCTCGTCCGATTCCACGACCTTGAGGCCGGGTGTGCCCAGATTCGCGGACAGCCACTCCGTCGACACGAGCCGACCGGGATTGGCGTACTCGGCGAAGGACTGGGTGGGATCTGGCGCTACGGGCACGGGTGGGCTCCTGGGGCAGATGCGACGGGGACGGATCAATTCTAGGCGGACGCCGAAGGTTCTTCCGACCGGCGTTCACACTTACCTTCCGCACACGGTGAGGACGGTGACAGCGGGCGCGTAGATTCGCACCCGAACGGAGGCCTCATGCCCGACATCGCGACGCGCGCCGACCTGGAATTGCTGCTCCGGCACTTCTACGGCCGGGCATTCGCCGACCCGGTCCTCGAACCGGTATTCGAGACGCTCATGGTGATCGGCCTCGACGACCACCTGCCCGTCATGTGCGACTTCTGGGAGACGATCCTGCTGCGCACCGGCGTCTACCGCGGCAGCGTCGGCGCCGTGCACCGGGCGCTGCACGGCAGGCACGGATTCACCGACCGGCACTTCGACCGCTGGGTCGAGCTGTGGACGTCCAGCGTCGACGAGTTGTTCCTCGGCGACGTGGCGCAGCAGGCCAAGAGCGAGGCGGCCGGGATCGCCGTCGGGATGCAGCGGCGACTGCTCGAGCCCTCCCGCGGTCAGACGACCGGAGTGCCCTCCAGGTTCAGCTGACTGGTGAGCTCCGCGATGGGAGTGACACCGTTCTCGCAGATGTCCTGCATGATCTCCCGCAGCCCTACCACGAACTCCGTGACCGCACGCCGTGCCGTCGGCGTCTCGGGGAACCGCGACCGCAGCGCGAGACCGCGGTGGGTGCGTGAGATCCAGAACTGGGCATCGTCCGCGACCGTCACGTTGCTGATGTGATGGGCGTTCAGTTCGTCGTGGTCGTCGGTGCCCGGCAGCTTGCGGTAGTCGATGTAGGAGACCATGAACACATCGGTGCGGGTCCGGCGATATCCGTCACCGAGTGCCTCCCGCACCTGGGCCATCGTCACGCCCTCGAGCGTGAGTGCCGTGCGGAACGAGGCGTGGGTGTGCGCCAGCGAGGCTTGGAAGTCGCAGTCGGGGGTCAGTTCGACCGTCAGCGGCGCGCTCGTCGTGAGCCACCCGATCGCGTTGGCCCACTGCGGGTCCCGGCGGATGTGCAGCGGAAACTGCAACGGCATCCGGTCGGTGCCGTTGATCGACTGCACGGCCAGGCCCATCGCGGTGAGCGTCCCCGTGAACAGGCTTCCCCCGGAGTCCAGGCAGATCTCCTCGAACCGGTCGGTGCCCGAGGCGTCGAGGAGGGGACGCACGTCGGCGCCCTGCGGGGCGGGCCTGCCGGCCTCGACACCCAGATCGAGCGGGAAACTGGGCGCGGTACCGCCGCAGCGCTCGTAGAAGCGGGCCCATTCCCGCACCCGGGGGTCGCCCATCTCGGTGACCGGCGCCTCGGCCTCGAGTTCGCAGTACCGCAGGAAGCTCCCCGGATCGCCCAGTTCCTCCGTCAACTGCGCCTCGGTGAGCACATCCGAGCGCCCGAGCCCGATGATGCGCTGATAGATCTGCCGGAGTTCGCCCAGCGCGATGACGAGTGAATACCCGTCGACGAGTGTGTGATCGAACGCACTGACCACGGTGTAGTGCGAATCACGCTCGATGGTCGCGAACAGGTAGGCGGGGAACGTCAGCGGATCGCACGCCTCGGTGAACCGGTACCGCAGATGGTCGCGGAGCTCGTGCGGTGACGTCGTCACCGAGGACTCGGACGCGACGACGGTGATGTCGTCGGGGTCGAGATCCACCCGGGCCATTGCATCCGGGCTCACGTCGAAGCCGGTCTGCAGCGTGTCGTGACGCCGGATGAAGTGCACCAGCGCCTGCGCGAGCGCGTCCCGGTCGAGTCGGCCGGGGAGGTCGAAAGCCGCTGCCATCCAGACGCTTCGGCCGACACCGTGCGTGCGTGCGGTGTCGAGATGGAACTGTTGGTTGTACGACGGCGGCACCGCCGAGGCCGACACTTCGCCCGGCGCGACGGACCACTCCGTCACCAGGCCGGGTTCGAGCATGTACCGGTCGATGGACGTGACGTGCACTACTCCGCCCCTGTGGCAGTCGCGAATTCCGCGGCCGCCGGCGCGAAGGGCGTCACCGTGTAATCGCCGTCGCGCGCCACGGTTTTCATGATGGTCGACAATCGTTCGGCATACGCGCTCACCGACCGGTGCGCCTCCTCGGTGTCCGGATGCGAGACAGCCATCCACGTGCCCTCGAGAACACGGTTGATCCAGATCGACGCGATCTGGGTGGCCTTGCCACCCACGATGCCGGTCGCGCGGGTCGACGTGAAATTCTCGGTCTGCGGCAACCGCCGCCCGTCGATGTACGACACGATCGGCGGCGGTGCGAGCGTGGTGTGATGCGACGTCGCCTCGGGGCCGGCCTGAGCGAGCACGGTGTCGATCACCTGCTGCACGGACACCTCACCGAGAGCCTTGCCCGAACGGTAGGCGTCCTGCGCGCGTCCGGCGAGCCCGGTGAACGTCGTGGCATCCTCCAGGGCGAACCCGACCGGAACGAGGTTGATGAACCACCCCTGGGACCAGTAGAACTGCGGATCGTTGCGAGTGGTGAGGGGGGACAGCGCCATGTAGCGGTCGCGCCCGACCAACTCGTGTTCGGTGATGGCAAGGGCCGCGAACACGCCGCCGATGAAGTTGGAACCGTGGGCCTTGCACACCGCGCCGAACCGCTCGCATTCGTCGGCGTCGGCGAGGTCGAACCGGCTGCCGATGGCCGGTTTGGGTGCGTCGGAGGCGCCGAGGTCGAGGGGAAAGCTCGGGAAGGTTCCGCCGTTGCGGGTGAGGTGGCCGATCCAGCCGTGGACCTCGGGGGAGGCGAGGGTCAGCGTCGCAGCCTTCTCCCGTTCCCGCCGGCTGTACTCCACGTAGCTTCCCGGATCCGGCAGTTCGGGCTCCGCGCCGTCGAGTTCGGCCTGATAGAGGATCCGGGTCTCGGCGAACGTGAGGATCATCGACTGCATGTCGGTGTGCGCGTGATCGACGGCGTGGAACAGGGTGAAGCTGTCCTCGGTTCCGGGTGCCCCCGTGTCGTAGTGCTCCACCACACCGAACACGAATGCAGGCCAGGCCAGCGCGCTCGTGTCGTTCGCGAAGCGCGCGGCGATGTGGTCACGCACCTGTTCGGGGGTGGTGAGAGCCTCGCCCTCGTGTGCGGTGAGCGCGATGGAGTCGGCAGGCACGACGTGCCGCCGGACCGCGTTGCCGGCGTCCGTGGGGTCCGCGTCCGCATCCTCGAACGAGAACCAGCTGTGCAGCGTGTCGTGCCGCAGGACGTAGCGCTCGAGGGTGCGGGTCATCGCCGCGCGATCGAGCCTGCCCGGAAAGTCGAACGCGATGCCGATCCACGGTGACTGGGTCTCGCCGTTGTTCGCCGCCTGCCGGGCCCGCCGCAGATGCCGTTCCTGCATCGTCGTCGGCAGCGCCGGATCCACCGGCGCCTCGGCAGCCGCACGTGCACTCGCGTCCGTGACTTTCCACTCGACTACCCGCCCAGGTTCCGGCTTCCAGTGGGTGATCAAGTTCAAGTCCATCGAGCGGCTCCTGGTGTCGAATCGAGATTGCGAGATCGGTCGGGTGTGGCACGGCCTTCTCGCAACAGGATGCGGCACCGAGTGCCTTACCGCGAGAGGTAAAGAAGTATGAGACTGATTACAGGCCGGTCCCAGTTTAGTCAAGTGTCAGCCAAAGGGGTTCTACGCTGCAAGTTCTTCGCGTACCATCCAGCAACTTCGGAACAACCTCACAGCAACCCGTGAGGTTCGAGCCGCTAGCCTGTCCGGATGCCTGTGACCCAGCGTGACGCACTCTATCGGGGCGAACTCGGTCGGTGGGTCCCCTGGCTGGGTCTGGCCACCAGTCTCGCCGCCGTGTTCATGCAACTCCTGGACGCGACCATCGTCAACGTCGCGCTGCCGAGCATCGCGGTCGATCTCGGCGCCTCGGTGTCGGCGCAGTTGCTGATGGTGAGCGTCTACACGCTGTCCTTTGCGTGTTCGCTGATCACAGCGGCGCGACTGGGGGATCTCCTCGGCCGGCGACGCGTCTTCCTCACCGCACTGGCCGTCTTCGTTGTCGCCTCACTGCTCTGCGGGCTCGCCCAGACGCCGACCGCTCTCGTCGTGTCGCGGGCGCTGCAGGGGCTCGCGGCGGGGTCGATGTCGGCGCAGACGTTCGCCATCATCTCGGGACTCTTCCCGAAACGCGCCCACCCGCGGGTGTTCGGGATCTACGGCGCGACCATCGGGCTCGCCACGATCTGCGGCCCGCTCGTCGGCGGACTTCTCATCCAGTGGGACCTCTTCGGCTGGGGCTGGCGGCTCATCTTCTTCGTCAACCTCCCGCTCGGTCTCGCCGCCCTGGTCCTCGGTTACTTCTATCTCGTCGACGCGAAGCCGGACGGTGTTCGCCAACTCGACCTGGGCGGCACCGTGCTGTCGGCGGTCGGGCTGTTCCTCCTGATCTTTCCGCTCGCGGAAGGACGCGAACGCGGCTGGCCGACGTCGATCGTGGTGATGCTGCTGTGCTCGGTGCCGGTGCTGATCGCCTTCGTCGTCTACGAGTGGCGGCTCGGGCGCCGCGGCGGCGACCCCGTCCTGCGCCTGGAATTGTTCACCGACCGCGCGTTCTCGCTGGGCGCGGCCATCGCGTTCGTGTTCTTCGGCACGCTCACGTCGCTGATCTTCACCATCTCCCTCACCCTGCAGTTCGGGTTCGGGTTCTCCCCGCTGCGGGCCGGGATGATGACCTTGCCGTGGGCACTCGGCACCGGTCTCGCGGCGCTGGCCTCCGCCGCCGTCTACCGGCGCATCGGCAACCTCGTCCTGCCGTCGGGGATGGTGCTCTTCGCAGGCTCCCTCGTCGTGCTGGCGGCGCAACTGCAGCACGAGGGCACCGACCCGAGGTGGTCGGCGCTGGCCGGGCCCCTGTTCATCGGGGGAGCCGGGCTGGGATTGTTCGTGGCGCCGCTCCAGACGGCGATCCTCGCGACCGTGCGACCGGAGAACGCGGGTTCGGTGTCCGGGCTGCTGCCGACGGTCCAGCAGGTGGGCAGTTCGATCGGGCTCGCGGTGATCGGCGTGGTGTTCTTCAACCTCGTCGCGACGCAGTCGGCGGACGCGGTGCAGGCCGAGCGGCCGGCGCTCACCGCTCAGCTCGCCGAGGTCGGGGTGCCGCCGGGGCTGATCCCGCGTGCGGAGGAGACGTTCGTGCGCTGCGCGTCGGAACAACTCGGGTCCACGTCCCCGATGAAGGTGCCCGACGAGTGCCGTTCAGCGGTATCGGGAGGGGCCCCGCTCGGTGCTGCCCAGCAGCAGATCGCCGACTCCGCGGTGGTCGCGGCCCGGGAATCGACCCGCAGTGCGGCAGGCGAGGCGTTCCTGCAGGCGGAACGCCGCATCCTCTGGATCATCGCGGCGGTCGCCGCGGCCATCGGGGTGGCGTCGCTGACCCTGCCGCGCCGGAACCAGCTGGTCGACGACCGGTCAGTCGCCGCGGCCTGACGTCGCCCACAACTCGGCGACGCCGACGCCGACGTCCGCGAGCAACCTCCGGACGAGTGGCAGACCGATCCCGATCACGCTGGACGGGTCGCCCTCGATACGGTCCACGAACCATCCGCCGAGGCTGTCGAGGGTGAACGCACCCGCGACCTGGAGCGGTTCCCCGGTCGCCAGGTAGGCCTCCAGATCGGCGTCCGGTGGGCTTGCGAAATGGACCACGGTGGCGCTGTGATCGTGTGCGTCACCCACCACCGCGCCCTCGGCGATCCGCAGGACGCTGTGCCCGGTGAGCAGGGTCGCGCTACGGCCGGCCATCGACGACCAGCGCTCGCGCGCGACGTCGACGCTCCCGGGCTTGCCCTGCAGGGCGCCGTCGATCAGCAGCATGGAGTCGCATCCCACGATGACGGCATCCGAGATCCCGTCCCGTGCGAGAACGGGGAGGACATCCTTCGCCTTGGCGCGGGCCAGTTCGGTGACGACGTGCTCGGGGGCGGCGTCGGCACCGAGTGCCGCGATGAGGGCGTCCTCGTCGACTCCGGAGACGCGCACCACCGGTTCCACCCCGGCGCTGCGCAGCACAGCCAGCCGCGCCGGGGACGCCGAGGCGAGAACGAAGGACGTCACGAGGCCCGGATCAACGCCGGTACGCCGATACGTTCGGGAACGCGTACGGCGAGAACGGGGCGACACTCCGGTGCATCCGGGTGGGGGCACCCCAGGACTCGGGCGGGATACCCGAATCCGGATCACCGCTGCCTGCGGCCGCGACCGCGGACAACACCGCGACGAGTGCCGCGATCTCCTCGTCGGAGGGCGAACCCTTGACCACCTTCAAGAACGGCTCGCGGGCCGCATCGGCTGCGGCACCGTCGGCGGGGAGGTCGGTGACTGCGCCCTCCTCGAGCGTGGTGTCCGCTGCGGAACCGTTGACTGGCGACGACGCATCCGGACTGGTCTCGGTGCCCATGTCGTCCTCGGGGAGATCCGTCACTCTGTCCAATGATTCGCCGACGCTCATAGCGGGATGTTCCCGTGCTTCTTGGGCGGGAGGGTGACCATTTTGCGTTCGAGTAGGCGCAGGGCGGCCACGATCTGTCCGCGGGTGTGGGACGGGGGGATGACGGCGTCGACGTAGCCGCGTTCGGCGGCGACGTACGGGTTGACGAG
>NZ_JBHUSF010000310.1:0-10836 GCF_042673295.1 Rhodococcus sp. NPDC057014 | reverse complement strand
CTGCGCGTTCTACGCGACGTCGATGGAGACGTTCCGATGCATGTTCAAGCGCCCCTTCCACGCTCGCGAGTTCGTTCAGCAGGCGTGGTTCATCGCCGGTGTGTCGATCATGCCAGCGCTGCTGATGGCGATTCCCTTCTGCATGATGTTCGTCTATCAGATCAACATCCTGCTGGCCGAGATCGGTGCCGTCGACCTCAGTGGCGCCGGCGCCGGCGTCGCGATCATTCGGGAAATCGGCCCGGTTGTCACGGTTCTCGTCGTGGCAGGTGCCGGCTCGACCGCGATCTGCGCCGACCTGGGTTCACGGACGATTCGTGAAGAGATCGACGCGATGAAGGTGCTGGGGATCGATCCGATTCAACGCCTCGTTGTGCCGAGGGTGTTGGCGTCGACTTTGATCGGGATGTTCCTGAACGGCCTCGTGTCGGCGGTCGGCCTGGTGGGCGGTTATATCGCGACGGTATACATGCAGGGCGCGTCGCCGGGGCAATACGTCACTGCGATCTCGATCCTGACCAAACTGCCCGACTTCCTCGTCAGCGAGGTGAAGGCGGCGGTGTTCGGCCTGCTGGCAGGACTCGTCGCGTGCCATTTGGGACTCAACGCGAAGGGCGGACCCAAGGGCGTGGGAGACGCAGTGAACCAGACCGTCGTGTTCAGCTTCCTGCTGCTTTTCCTCGCCAACTCGGTTATCACGACTCTCGCGCTGCACTGACAGCGCTCCACCTCTAGCCGCTAAGACGGCTGTCAACGGGAGAATTCTGTGTCGAAAGCTACTCGGGCCACCGGCGCGAGACCCAGGGTTGCCACGGTCGCGCTCAGCGTGGTCGATGCACCGATCGGCCACTTGGAGGAGATGGGGCGACAGCTCCATTTCTACAGCCATGCCGTCACCGCGATTCCGCGCACTTTCCGGCGGTACCGGAAGGAAACGCTCCGGCTACTCGCCGAGGTCAGCATGGGCACCGGCGCCCTCGCGGTCATCGGGGGAACTCTCGTCGTCATCTCCCTGCTCACCACCGCGGTCGGATACGAAGTGGGCCAGCAGGGTGCTACCTCGATGGGGCGCATCGGGATCGGCGCGCTGTCCGGATTCATCTCGGCGTTCTTCAATACCCGGGAGGCCATTCCGGTCATCGCAGGTATTGCGCTGACGGCAACGGTCGGTGCGGGTTTCACCGCGCAACTCGGCGCGATGCGCGTGAGCGAGGAGATCGATGCCATGGAGACCATGTCGATTCCGTCGCTCCCCTATCTGGTGACGACCCGGGTAATGGCCGGAATCATCGCGGTGATTCCGCTGTATGCGGTGGCGTTGTTCGTCGGATACGTCGCCACCCAGCTTGTTACCGAATACCTCGGCGAGGCGAGCGGAACGTACCAGCACTACTTCAACGTATTCCTCGTGCCCAGCGACGTCGCGTGGTCGATGGTGAAGGTCCTCGCGATGTCAGTGGTGGTGATGTGTGTGCACTGCTACCACGGTTACAACGCGAAGGGCGGGCCTGCGGGAGTCGGCGTCGCGGTCGGGCGGGCCGTGCGCACCTCCTTGATCGCGATCATGGTCATCGACCTGCTGATCGGAATCGCCGTCTACGGTGGCTCCGCCGGCGCCGTGAAAGTGGCGGGCTGACATGGGTGGCCATATCGAAGAGCGAAGCCGCCTGGTGTATGTACTCCTGGGGGTGTGTCTGGTGACGCTGTTCGCGATTGCGACGGCGGTATCCGTCGGCGTCTACCGCGGATCGTTCGCCTCGACCGTCCCGGTGACGTTGTACTCGGCGCGGTCGGGTCTCATGCTCGAACCCGGATCCGATATCAAGATGAGAGACGTCGTCGTCGGCCGGGTCTCGAAGGTGCAGCTGGTGGACGACCAGGCCCAGATAACCATGGACATCGACGAGAGCCGGACGTCGTCGATACCGGAGAACATCACTGCCGTGATCGATCCGACCACGTTGTTCGGTCGCAAGTTCGTCACACTCGTGCAGCCGGAGCATCCCTCGGCGACCACTGTGTCGGCGGGCTCGGTGGTCCGGGGCACCGGCGTGGCCACCGAGGTGAACGACCTCCTCGACTCGCTGGTGACGGTGCTGCGCACCGTGGAACCGCAGAAGGTCAACGCGACGTTGAGTGCGTTGTCCACGTCCCTGCAGGGCCGCGGCGACCAACTCGGCGACATGATGGTCGAGCTCGACACGTACCTGTCCGAGTTCAACGGCAGTCTTCCCACGTTGCAGCGCGATCTGGTCACGGGTGCCGAGGTCTCCGACGTCCTCGCCGACGCCGCTCCGGACCTCCTTCGGACCGTCGACCATGTCAGCACCACCGGTGACACGGTGACCGAGAAGAAGGATCAGTTCAGCGCGTTCCTGCTCAGTTTCAGCAGCTTCGGCAACAGCGGACGGAGTTTCTTCGAGGCCTCCGGCGAACCGTTGGAGAAGTCGCTGGATGTGCTGGAACCGACGACCGCACTGCTCGCACAGAATGCGCCGATGTATCCGTGCTTCTTGGCGAGCATGGACCAGACCAACAAATATCTCGAGCGCACCGTCGGTGGTAGTGATCAGGCCGGGTTGAACATCCTCGGCACCCTGTTGATGGGTGATCCGCCGTACACGTACCCGAAGAACGCGCCGAAGAACGGTGCGGACGGCGCACCGCGGTGCTACGACCCCGCGCAGGCACCGGGGCACACCGATTTCGACGACGGCAGCAAGGCATACCAGCCCGCGCGCGGTGTCGAAGACTTGATCGGTAACCCGTTCGCACAGTTCATGTTCGGAGGTGGGCGCTGATGACGAAGGCACCCGGAATCAAGTTGCTGATCTTCGTCCTGGTCACGTCGTTGACCGGATTCGGTGTCGCGACGGTGGTGGGCAACATGCGCTTCGGTAGCACAAACACCTATCAGGCCGTCTTCGCGAACGCGTCCGGCCTGGGCAACGGCGAGGACGTCAAGGTCGGTGGTGTGCCGATGGGCAAGGTGAAAGGGGTGGAGTTGGCCGCGGACGGCACCGCGGTGGTGTCGTTCTCCCTGTCCACCGAGCGCCCTCTGACGGAGGGGACCACGGCACGGATCAAGTACAAGAACCTGATCGGTGACCGTTACGTGGAGTTGTCGAATGGACCGGGTGCCATCGGTGCGCTCGACGGCCCGATCCCACTCCAGCAGACCACCCCGGCACTCGACCTCGACCAGGTGGTCAACGGGTTCCGGCCCCTCCTGCAGGGGCTCGACCCGGATCAGACCAATCAACTGTCCGCCTCTCTGATCGAGGTACTCAACGGCCAGGAGGCGAGCATCGGACGCCTGGTGAGTCAGATCGGGTCCTTGAGCAACACGCTCGCGGACCGGGATCAGGCGATCGGTCAGGTGGTGAGCAACTTCAACACCGTCGTCGGGACCGTGAACAATCGCGGTGACCAGTTTTCGACGCTCATCGACCAGCTTCAGCGGCTGGTCGCGGGCCTCGACGGTGACCGTGACCTGATCACCAACTCCCTGGTGAACATCGACCAGGTCACCGACAGTCTCTCGAGTGTGCTCGACCAGAACCGGCCGGCGATCGCGCAGGATGTCGTCGCATTGGGTGATCTGGCGGGCAATCTCAACGCCAACACCGACACCTTGAACATGGTGCTCTCCACCTTGCCCGAGAACTACCGCCTCATCAGCCGCGTCGCGGGCTACGGCAGTTTCGTGAACTTCTTCGTCTGTGGTCTCGCGATCAAGTACGCGTCCGGGCCCGGTCCCGGCGGCGTCACACCGATGTTCAAGGCTCCCGCAGAAAGGTGCCAGTGATGGCTCAGAAATCCTTCCTCGAGCGGGATGCGTTCCGCATGGGCCTGATCGGAACAGCGGTCCTGATCGGGGTCCTTCTCCTTGCGCTCAACTTCAAGTCCATCCCCGGTATCAGCGGGGCCACCACCTACCATGCCGAGTTCGCTGATGCCAGTGGCCTCGCCGTCGGTGACACGACGCAAATCGCCGGGGTGAAAGTCGGTGAGGTGAGGGAGCTTTCGATCAGCGGCGGAAAGGTCGACGTGGAGTTCGATGTGGACAGCGGCGCGGTCGGGCTCGGTGACGACACGACGGCTGCGATCAAGGTCGAAACTGCTCTCGGTCGGCGGTACGTGGAGATCACGCCGGGGCGTCACGGCGAGCTCGCCGACGACGCGACCATCCCCCTGGCGCAGACCAGCTCGGGATACGACATCACCCGGGCGCTCGAGGAGGTCACCGACAAGGTGTCCGAGACCGACACCGTGAACCTGTCCGGCGCACTCGAACAGGTGTCTTCGGTCGAAGACGAGCTTCCGCCGGACCTGCGGTCCTCTCTCGACGGGCTGTCCCGCCTGTCGGAGACGGTATCGAGCCGGGACGAGGAACTGCGTCGGTTGCTCGCGGGTGCGGCCGACGTGTCCAAGATCCTCGCGGATCGGGACGGTCAGGTCTCCGCATTGTTCGGCCAAGGCCAGTCGCTCTTCGCCGCGCTGAACAATCGGGCGGACACCATCCATCACGTCCTCGTGCAGTCCCGTCAGGTGGCCGATGCGCTCACCGGGCTGTCCCGCGACAACGCGGCAACACTCGGACCCACTCTCGATCAGATGAAGACTCTGGTGGCCACATTGAACAGCAATTACGACAACATCAACGCGTCGCTGACCGGCCTCGAACGGTTCGCGAGGCAGGTCGGTGAGGCGGTGGGCAGCGGACCGTTCTTCGGGGTGCTGCTGCACAACATCGTCCCGGCCAATCTCTCCGGGCAGCTTCCCGGAAGTTTCGGGGGGCCGCGCTGATGGCATCGGTACGTGAGATGGCACGGGCACTGCCTGCGAGACTGCTCGCCGTGGTGATCGCGGTCGCCCTCGTCGGGTTGCTGACCGCCGCCTGGATCGAAAACCACTCCGTCAACCACGTCACGGCCTACTTCCGGAACACCACCGGCATGTATGTCGGAGACCGGGTGATGATTCTCGGCGTCGAGGTCGGCCGCATCACGACGATCGAACCGGACGGCGAACGGGTCCGGGTGGAGTTCGATTACGACAACGAGTACGACGTCCCCGCCGACGCGAAGGCGGCAGTCGTCGCCCCGACACTGGTGACCGGCCGCTACATCCAGCTGGCGCCGGCCTACTCGGGTGGACCGACCCTGTCCGACGGCGACGAAATCCCCCTCGACCGCACCGCCGTCCCGGTCGAGTTCGACGAGATCAAGAAGCAGGTGGTCAAGCTCGCCGAGGACGCCGGCCGCACCCCGGAGCACCCGGACGGTTCGCTCAATCGCTTCGTGAGCAGCACCGCCAGGACCCTGGACGGGACGGGCACGGCGCTGCACGACTCCCTCACCCATCTCTCTGACGCCGCCACCACGCTGAACGCAAGCGGCGAGGACCTGTTCGGCACTGTTGAAAACCTGCAGAAGTTCACGACCGCCCTCGCTGCCAGCGACCAGCAGATTCGGGCGTTCAGCGGTGAACTGGCCAACGTGTCGGGGCTGCTCAACGCCAACCGGACCGAACTCGACGCACTGCTCAGCAGCATGTTGACCACGTTCCAGGAAGTCACGAAGTTCGTCGAAGACAACCGTGGGGCGCTGGTCGAGAATACCGGGCAGCTCGAAACCATCACCCGGTTGCTCGTCGACCGGCAAGACACCCTGATGTCGATCCTGCACGCCGGACCGACGGCGCTGTCGGACTTTTACAACATCTACGATCCCGATGCCAACTCACTCACGGGTGCCCTCGCCGTGCCCGAGATGCCGGACCCGCGCTCGCTCATCTGCGCGCTCTTGACCACGGTCGACGCACCCGCGAATGAATGCGCCACTGCTGCCGGAGCTTTCGCCGCACCACTGGCCAACGCGGCCGTGCAACAGGCAGCGTCAGCACCCGTCGCCAATCCGACTCCACCCGCAGGCGCGCCGGGATCTCCCGGCCCGAGTGATCCCGTCGCCTCCATCACCCAGAGTCTCCAGAACCTCATTCTTCCGGAGGGACCACGATGACGAACTCAATTCGGAGGTCGGCGCTCACCGCGACCATGCTCGTCGGCGTCGTGGCCGCGGCGGCAGGGTGCCGATTCGACGGAATCAATTCGATCGGACTGCCCGGCAACGTGGTCGGCGGTGACGCACACGAGGTGACGGTCGAACTGGCGGACATCCAGAATCTGGTGGGAAACTCGCCAGTGAAGGCTAACAACGTCATTGTGGGGAACATCAGCCACATCACGGGTGACAACTGGGGCGCCAAACTGACACTCGAGATCGATCCCCGGGCCGAGATCCCGGCGAACGTCAGCGCCAAGCTCGCACAAACCAGCGTGCTCGGCTCCCAGTACCTCGAGCTGACGGTGCCGCCCGGCGTCGAGGCGGTCGGTGCACTCGCCGACGGGGACGTGATCCCCCTCGACCGCACCAGTCAGTACCCGTCCACGGAGGAGGTGCTCTCGGCGCTGGCCCTCGTGCTCAACGGTAGTGGTTTGCAACAGATCCGCACCGTGACCTCCGAACTCAATCGCGTTCTGGGTGGCCGCGAGGAATCGTTGCGCAGCCTCTTCGGCAACCTCGAAGAGTTCGTCAGCGGAGTCGATCAACAGCGCGACGACATCGTCCGCGCGATCGACGGGCTCGACCGCCTCGGCGCGGAACTCGCCAGCCAGAATCAGACGATCGACCGAGGCATCACCTCGATCCAGCCGGCGCTGCAGATCCTGGACGAGCAGCAGAAGCAACTCACGACCATGCTGAACGACGTGGGCCGGTTCGGCGAGGTCGCCACCGAAGTGCTCGAGAGCAGCCGCGAGGACCTCGACGCGAATCTGCGGTCTCTGCAGCCGGTGCTCTCGCAGCTCGCCGCGGCCGGTGATCATCTTCCGGAAGCGCTCAAAATCGCTGCGACGGTCCCGTTCCCGGTGACCACGACTCAGCGCGCCATCAAGGGTGACTACATGAACTTGTTCCTCACGCTCGACGTCAGCGCCGAGACGGTCGGCGGCAAGGTTCTCGGCAGCATCCCCCTCGACGAGCTAGCGGGACTGAACCCGGCTCGCCAAGCGGTGAACCCGCTGTTGGCACCCACCGGTGCAACGACATCCAGCGGGCCCGCAACGTCCGCACCGAAGAACGGAGCACCGCGCTGATGAGATCGAAACTCGTTCGCTTCCAGCTCATCGTTTTCAGTGTGGTGGCCGTCCTCGCCGTCGGCAACGCCGCGGTCAATTACCTCGGGCTCAAGCGTGTCACCGGGATCGGCATGTACACGATCACGGCGGAGTTCGACAGCGCCGGAGGACTCTATGTGAACTCCCTGGTGACGTACCGCGGCGTCGACGTCGGCGTCGTGAAGTCGATCGACGTCGGCCCCGATCGGGCGTCCGCAGAACTGCAGCTCGATTCGGACTTCGCTGTTCCGGCGAACAGCCAGGCATTCGTCCGCAGCGTCTCGGCCATCGGCGAGCAGTATCTAGACCTCGTTCCGGCGTCCTCTGAGGGCCCCTTCCTCGAGGACGGCGACGTGATCACCGAGCAGAACACCGAGATCCCGGTACCCGCTTCCGAGGTCGTCGACAAGGTGAACGTACTCCTGTCGGAGCTGCCCGAGGACGACCTCCGGGTCACGGTCGACGAGGCCTACACCGCCTTCAACGGGGCGGGACCGGCCCTGTCACGGCTCATCGACTCCTCCCGTCCACTCATCGAACTCGCGCAGGCGAAGATCGGGACCACCCGAACCCTGCTCGACGACGCCGAACCGGTCCTCGCTGCCGGTGTCGACTCCCGCGCCGACATCGCGAGCTTCTCCCACGATCTGTCCTCGTTCTCCGAGCAGTTGGTGATGAGCGACGCACAGGTCCGTGGCGTCCTCGACAATGGGTCACAGTTCTTCGACACGGTCAGCGGCACTCTCGACGACGTCCGCCCCACCGTTCCGCTGCTGCTGGCGAACCTCCAGACAGTCGGTGAGGTCGCTCGCGTCAACATCCCTGGGATCCAGCAGATCCTGGTGATCTACCCGGCTGTGTCGGCGTCGATCAACTACATGCACCGAGGAGTCCAGACCGACGACCGGATGTACGGTCAGGGCGCCCTCGACGTCAAACTCGGCAACTCCGCGAACCCGCTCCCCTGCACCGAGGGGTACCAGGAAACGCAGCGCCGCGACCCCAGCGATCTCAGCGCGGTCCCGGCACCGGAAAATTCCTACTGCAAACTCCCGCCGGCCGACCCCCGGGTCGCCCGAGGGGCACGCAACATCCCCTGTGCGACCGATCCCACCGTGCGAACAGCCGAGATCGAGAACTGCCCGGGCGGTCTGCCGTCCACCTGGCCGGGAATGCTGGCCCGGCCCGGACAATCGTATTCGCCGCCGGCGACGGACACCGGCGCACCGAACGCGGGACCGATCGCGAGCCAACCCGCTCCCGGCGGTCCCGAACCCCTGACCGTCGCACCGGCCTCATGGTCGAACCCGCAGGACTTCACCGGCGGCAACGGCGACACCAGCGTCCCGTACGACCCGATCACCGGGAACTTCCGGGCACCGAACGGCGATCTTTACTCGATCGCCAGCGTTTCTGCACCAAAGTTAGAGGAGGAATTGACATGGCAGGCACTACTGCTCCGGTAGAGGTCGAACCAGACCTCGATCAAGCCGGGAACGATGCCGCGGCCGCGACAGCCGACTCCGAGGTGCGTAAAAGTACCCGAGGGTTCATCGTGACGACGGCGGCAGTCGCACTCGTCGCCCTCGCCGCCCTTGTCGTCGGCGGCGTCTCGTGGACGAACCTACGGGCCGAACAGACCGCACAGTCACGAGACCAACAGGTACTCGAGACGGCCCGGCAGGTGGTGGTCAACCTCGTGACCCTGCGACACCAGAGCGTCGACGAAGACATTCAGCGTGTGGCAGACGGCACCACCGGGCCGTTCCGAGACCAGTTCACCAGCGCATCGGGAAGTTTCGGTGACGTGCTCAACCAGGGCCAGGTGGAGTCGACCGGCGAAGTGAAGGAAGCCGGCCTCGTCAAGGCGGACGACGACCACGCCGTCGTCCTCGCCGCCGTGACATCCACGGTGAAAAACACCGAGGCACCCGACGGGGAGATCCGGGTGTACCGCATGAAGGTCTCCCTCGATTCGGTGGACGGCCGCTGGCTCGTCTCAGATGTGGAGTTCGTGGCATGAGAAACACACTCGCCCAAATACCCCAGGCAGTCGCAACCTGGTCCCTCGCACGTCGGCGGGCCACTCGCTATCTCACCGTGCTCGTCGCCGGTGGCCTCGTCGCGGTGGCCGCCGCCATCACCCTCCAGGTGCACGACCACCGCCAGGTCGACGCCGCGCAGACACAGGCGCGCGACCGCGCCACCCAACTGCTCGGCGACGTGTTGTCGTACGACTTCAACACCATCGACGCGCACTTCGCCGACATACTTCCCAGTCTCGGCGGCGACCTCCGCGGCCAGTTCGACAGCGTCGGCAAGGAGGTCATCATCCCATCGGCGAAACAACGCCAGGTCGTCACGTCGGCGACCGTCGTCGAATCGTCCGTCGTCTCCGCGTCGGAAGACGCAGTGACACTGTTGTTCTTCGTCAACCAGTCGACCACCAGCACCGACAGCGCCGCACCGAAATTGGACGGCAGCCGCGTCCGAGTCGGCATGACCGAGCAGGACGGGACATGGGTCATGTCGGAGTTGACCCCGGTCTGACCAATTCCCCGAAACAAGGGGATCAGTCGATGTTTTCGCAATCGTAGGAGGTAGTGGTGGGTGTCGAGGTATCCGTCGAAGGACTGACCAAGTCGTTCGGCTCGCAGAGAATCTGGCAGGACGTGTCGTTGACCCTCCCCACCGGCGAGGTCAGCGCGTTGCTCGGACCGTCCGGTACGGGAAAATCGGTGTTCCTGAAGTCGCTTATCGGTCTGCTCCGTCCGGAGCAGGGCTCGATCGTGATCGACGGCACCAACATTCTCGAGTGCTCGAGCAAGGAACTCTACGAGATCCGCAAGCTGTTCGGGGTGCTGTTTCAGGACGGTGCGTTGTTCGGATCGATGAATCTCTACGACAACGTCGCGTTCCCGTTGCGCGAACACACCAAAAAGTCCGAATCCGACGTCCGCAAGATCGTCATGGAGAAGATGGAACTCGTCGGCCTCCTCGGGGCCGAGGACAAACTGCCCGGCGAAATCTCCGGCGGTATGCGCAAACGCGCCGGCCTGGCGCGGGCGCTGGTACTGGACCCGCAGATCATCCTCGTCGACGAGCCCGACTCCGGTCTGGACCCGGTCCGCACCACCTACATTTCCCAGACGCTGATCGACATCAACGCCGAAATCGACGCAACGATCCTGATCGTCTCGCACAACATCAACCTCGCACGCACGGTGCCCGACAACATCGGCATGCTCTTCCGCCGGGAACTGGTGATGTTCGGTCCGCGGGAGGTGCTGCTCACCAGCGACCAGCCGGTCGTCAAACAATTCCTCAACGGCACCATGATCGGCCCGATCGGAATGTCCGAGGAAAAAGACGAAGCCACCATGGCCGCCGAACAGGCGATGGTCGACGCCGGCCACCACGCCGGCGGCGTCGACGATGTCGAAGGCATCGTCCCGCAGATGAAAGCCACACCCGGCATGCCGTTCCGGCAAGCCGTCGCCCGCCGCCAGGAACGCGTCCGGCACATCATGCACACCCTGCCGGAGAACGCCCAGATCGCGATCCACGAAAGTTTCGAGGAGAGCCTCGGCTCCTACGACGACACCGAGGAATTCCCGCTCTACGAGGAGCCGCTCGAATCCGTGTAAGCCACCGTC
>NZ_JBHUSF010000309.1:0-10912 GCF_042673295.1 Rhodococcus sp. NPDC057014 | reverse complement strand
AATCTACAAAATAGGAAACCTTCTCGGTGGCGCCGGAGTATATTATTAAACCGCCCGCGACGATCAGCGGCTTCTTCGCCGACCGGATGACGTCCGCGGCCCGTGCGATCGCCGACTTCTCGGGGAGCGGCCGGGCGACGCGCCACGTGCGCTCGGCGAACATCGACTCGGGCCAGTCGAACGCCTCCGCCTGCACGTCCTGCGGGATGGCGACGGTTGCTGCGCCCGTCTCGACGGGGTCGGTCAGCACGCGCATCGCGCCGAGCAGCGCCGAAGGCAACTGCTCCGGTCGCCACACGCGGTCGAAGTAGCGCGACAGCGGCTTGAACGCGTCGTTGACGGTGACGTCCCCACTCGACGGCAGTTCGAGTTCCTGCAGCACCGGTGCGCTCGCGCGGGTGGCGAACGTGTCGGCGGGAAGCAGGAGGACGGGCAGCCGGTTGATGGTGGCGAGCGCCGCACCGGTCAGCATGTTGGTCGAACCGGGCCCGACGCTGGCCGACACGGCCCACGTCTGCAGGCGATCCTTCTGGCGGGCGTATGCGACCGCGCTGTGCACCATCGCCTGCTCGTTACGGCCGAGGACGTACGGCAGCTCCGGTTCGGTGCCGGCCTCGACGGCGTCGATCTCGGCCTGCAGCAGCGCCTGACCGAGACCGGCGACGTTGCCGTGGCCGAAGATGCCGAAGCAGCCGGCGAAGAACTTGGTGCGTTCGCCGTCCCGCTCGACGTATTGATTGGCGAGGAATCGGATGGTCGCCTGAGCCACCGTGAGGTGGACGGTGCCCTCGGCGTTGGGGTTCTTGCTCGCCGACATCGGCGCGGTGGACACCACGGTCATGCTCCTTCGGACGGTGCGTGGAGGGGGAGGCGGGGATCGACGGTCTGGTGTTCCCAGCTGCCGCGCAGCCAGGTGTGTGCCGGGTCGTCGCAGATGTTCCAGGAACGTTCTTCACCCGGCCCGGCCATCACGTTCAGGTAGTACATGTGATGTCCGGGGGCGGCGATCGACGGTCCGTGGTAGCCGTGCGGGACGAGGACCACGTCGCCGGATCGCACTTCTTCGAGCACCTCGATGGGCCGCTCGGGAGTGCCGTACACACGATGGTAGCCGAATCCGGTGCCGCCGAAATCCACTGCGGTGTCGCCTGCTTCGGCGATCTCGAAGTAGTAGATCTCCTCGAGCTGGGATTCGACGTCGCTGTTCTCGTCGTGCTTGTGGCTCGGGTACGACGACCAGTTGCCGCCGGGAGTGATGACCTCGCACGCGATGATCGAATCGGCCTCGAACCGGTCGGCGGTGCCGAAGTTGTGCACCTGCCGGCTGCAGTTGCCCGCCCCGCGCAGTTCGACGGACACGTCCGTGGCCGGAACGTACCGGAACGGGAACTTCTGCCGGGCGCGGGCGCCGCACAGTGCGAAACGACCACCGGTCGCGCTCGCCACCGCGTAGGCGGAGTCCCGTCCCACGTAGGCGAAGTCGCTCGGCCCGTCGAACACGGACCGGCGCCCGGTGAGCGCGAACTCGGTGCCCTCACTCGACACCGACGCCGACCCGGCCAGCGGCACGACGATGATCTCGTCGTCGCCGGTGGTGAGTTCGGCCGACCCGCCGGGTGCCAGGGTGAGCACCCGGAGGCTCGATTCCGTCCAGCCCGCCGACTCGGGGGTGACCTCGAGGTCGAACGGCCCGGTGGCCGCGGAACCGACCGGTACGTAGTACTTGCTGTTCATCGTGGGCCTCTCCGGCGTGCGTCAGTGAACGAGGGATACGGCGGTGTCGACCGCGGCGGCGACGTCCTCGTCCCGCGGGTACAGCAGGGTGCGTCCGACGATCAGGCCGCGGACCGACGGCAGTGCGAGGGCCTTCGCCCAGCTCGCGAACGTCTCCTCGGGGGCCGTCTGCGGGTCTCCGCCGAGCAGCAGCGTGGGAAGCGTCGTCGCGTCCATGACGCGTTCCATCTCGTCGACCACCGGAAGCTTCATCCAGGTGTAGGCGGACGTGGAGCCCAGGCCCTGGCTGATGTGGATCGACTTGATCACGGCGTCGGCGCTGAGGTCGTTCTTGACCTTGCCGTCGACACGCCGCGACAGGAACGGTTCCACCATCGCCATCAGCCCGGCCGCGGCCAGCGAATCGACGGCCTCCGCGCAGGCGGTGAGGGTGGAGAGGGTGCCCGGATCGTCGAGATCGATGCGGCACAGCATCTTTCCGCCGTTCATGCCGGCCTTCGCGGTGCCTGCCGCGCTGTAGCCGGTCATCCGGTCGTCGAGTTCGAAGCTGGCGCCTGCCAGGCCGCCGCGGTTCATCGACGAGATGACCACCTTGTCGTCGAGTGCGCCGAGCAGCACCAGATCGTCGAGGATGTCGGCGGTGGCGAGCACGCCGTCCACGCCGGGATTGCGCAGCGCGGTGCGGAGGCGGTCGAGCAGGTCGGTGCGACTGTTCATCGCGGTCGGGCGGTCGCCGACCGCCAGCGCGCCGCGGGCGGGGTGGTCGGCGGCGACGATCATGAGCCGGCCGTTGCCGCGCACCGTCGGCCGGGCGATGCGGGTCGCCCAGGCACGGTCGATGGCGGCCGGATCACTGGCGCGTACCTCGGTGACGTCGGCGTAGGACGCGCAGACTGCGCGGTGAGCGAGAGTTTCAGACATTGACAGCCTCCGAAGCGGTGGATTCGGCGAGCTCACGGACCTCGTCGGCCGTCGGCATCGCGGTGGAGCATTCGAGCCGGGAGGCGACGATCGCCCCCGCGGCGTTGGCGTAGCGCAGGATCTTCTCGAGCGGCCACCCGGCGAGCAGGCCGTGGCACAGCGACCCGCCGAAGCTGTCGCCGGCGCCCAGGCCGTTGACGACGTCGACCTCGTTGGGCGGCACCGTGATGGACTGCGTACGGGTCTTGCCGAGCACTCCCTTGGGGCCCTGCTTGACGATGGCCAGTTCGACGCCGAGGTCGAGCAGCGCATCGGCGGCCTTGTGCGCGTTGGTCTCGCCGACCGCGATCTCGCACTCCTCGCGGTTGCCGACCGCGACGGTGACGTGCTGGAGAGCACGCTGCACCTGCGCGGTGGCCTCGGCGGGGGAGGACCAGAACATCGGGCGGTAGTCGAGATCGAGGACGGTGTGGCTGCGGCGTCCGCGAGCCTCCCAAGCGGCGAAATGCGCACTGCGGCTGGGCTCTTCGGACAGTCCGGTGACGGTCGACCAGTACAGCTTCGCGTCACGGACCGCGTCGAGGTCGAGGTCTGCGGGCTTCACCTGCAGGTCCGGGGCGACCGGCTTGCGGTAGAAGTACAGCGGGAAGTCGTCCGGCGGGAAGATCTCGCAGAACGTGACGGGGGTCGGGTGGTCGGTGTCGATGCCGACGTACCGGTTGTCGACACCGAGATCGGTGAGTGCGGTGCGGACGTAGCGTCCGAACGGATCGTTGCCGACGCCCGAGATGAGCGCGCTGCGGCAGCCGAGGCGGGCGGCGGCGACGGCGACGTTGGCGGCGCTTCCGCCGAGGAACTTGCCGAACGTCTCGACGTGCTCGAGTCCGACGCCGGTCTGCAATGGGTAGATGTCCACACCGCAGCGCCCGATGGCGAGGACGTCCAATCCGTTCCGGTTGGGTTGCGTCTGGTTGGTGGTCAAGGCTGACTCCCGAATAGGTCGTTGTGGGTGGTCTGCGCAGGGCGCCGAGGTCTGGTTGAAACTGTGCTCCCCATCACCGGCTCCTGTCAAGACTTTGTCCTGACATTATTACTTGAAGTCAATCTGGTGTTAGTGTTCGCATACACTGCCGGAAAGATCGGCGGCGGCGGACGTCGCCACGCGCACGAGGATCGGAGTTGTCCGTGGGTGCACCACTCGCAGTCGAGCTCGACAGATCGAGCCCGGTTCCGCTGTATTTCCAGCTCGCGCAGACGATCGAGAACGCGATCATCGGCGGGGAACTCGCGCCCGGCGACCGCTTCGAGAACGAACTGGCGCTCGCCAAACGACTGAACCTGTCGCGCCCGACCACTCGCCGCGCCATCCAGGAACTCGTCGACAAGGGACTGCTCGTTCGCAAACGCGGCGTCGGCACGCAGGTCGTGCAAAGCGCCGTGCACCGGCCGGTCGAGCTCACCAGCCTCTTCGACGACCTCGCCCGCGCGGGGCAGAGCCCGACCACCAAACTCCTCGACTACCAGGTCGCCGTGCCTGCCGAGGACGTGGCCGCCGAACTCAACCTGCAACCCGGCAGCGAGGTCGCGTCCATCCGGCGCCTCCGCAGCACCAACGGCGAACCGCTCGCACTGATGACCAACCACATCCCCGTGGATCTCGCGCCGGACCCCGAGGAACTCGAGGCGCACGGTCTCTACCACGCGCTCCGCGCCCGCGGCGTGCACATTCGCCTCGCCCGGCAACGCATCGGCGCGAAAGCGGCGAGCAAGGCGGAGGCGTCACTCCTCGACGAGAAGACCGGGGCGCCGCTGCTCACGATGAACCGGACCGCGTTCGACGACTCGGGAAGCGCCGTCGAGTTCGGCAGCCACTGCTACCGGGCGTCCCGGTACTACTTCGACACCACCGTTGTCGATCGTTAGGACGGGGCGCGCGACGTCGTTCCCCCGGGGAATGGCCCTGCTGGTGGCGGGCGCCCTCTTCATGGAGATCCTCGACGCCACCATCATCGCCCCCGCGGTCCCGCTGATCGCCGACTCGTTCGCCGTCGACCCCGTCGACGTCAACATCGCGATCTCCGCCTACCTCGTCACGGTCGCAGTCCTCATCCCCGCGAGCGGGTGGGTCGCCGACCGGTTCGGGACCCGCCGGGTATTCGTGGCCGCCATCGCCGTGTTCACCCTGGCGTCCATCGGGTGCGCCGCGAGCGTGTCCCTGCCGATGCTCGTCGCGATGCGGGTGCTGCAGGGAGTCGGCGGCGCCATGATGGTGCCGGTCGGACGGCTCGCGGTGCTGCGGTCGAGCACGAAGAGCGATCTCGTCCGCGCGATAGCCCTGCTCACCTGGCCCGCGCTCGCCGCGCCCGTCATCGCGCCCCTGCTCGGCGGCGCGATCGCCACGGTGGGCTCGTGGCGGTGGATCTTCGTCATCAACATCCCCATCGGCGTCCTCGGAATCCTGCTGTCGCTCAAGCTGGTTCACGGCGCCGGCTCGCGGTCGGCGAGGAAGCTGGACTGGCGGGGCCTGCTCGGGGTCGGAACGGGGATCGCGGCGGCGCTGATCGCCCTGGAAAGCATCCGTGTGACCGGAACGGACTGGCGGCGGGTCGCGGTCGGAGGAGTGGTCGCGGTCGTCCTGCTGTTCGCGTCCGCGGTCCATCTCGTCCGGACTCCGCACCCACTCGTCGACGTCCGCGTGCTGCGCGTCCGGACGCTGCGGACCACCGTCACCGGAGGTTCGCTCTACCGCCTGATCGTGACGGCCGTGCCCTTCCTGCTGCCACTGCAGTTCCAGCTCGGCTTCGGCTGGACGCCTTTTCTCGCGGGTCTGCTCGTGGCCGCGCTGTTCGCAGGCAACATCGCGATCAAACCCTGCACGACGCCGCTGATGCGGCGCTTCGGCATCAGGCCGATCCTGCTGGTCAACGCGCTGCTGTCGGTGGGCTGCTTCGGGATGCTCGCCGCACTGAGTTCGTCGACCCCGATACCCGTCATCGCCGCGGTCCTGTTTGTGAGCGGAGCCCTGCGTTCGGTCGGATTCACCGCGTACAACAGTCTCGCGTTCTCCGACGTCGATCGCGCCGACCTCACGCACGCGAACACTCTCAACGCCGCGGTGCAGGAACTGGCGGCCGGCCTCGGGATCGCGCTCGCGGCTCTCGCGCTCACCGCGTTCACGCCGTTGGCGACGTCGTCCGAGCACGGGTTCGGATCCGAATATTCCTGGACCTTCGTCCTTTTGGGCGTGCTGATGCTCGGCACGGTCGTCGACACGCTGCGCCTGCCGCGCGACGCCGGGGCATCGGTCACGCGCTGAGCGCGCCCACATCTCTCGGCATTTCCGCTCGATCTCCGGGCCGACAGCGGTGACCCGTGCGCCCGCGCATTTGATATGTGGTCCTAATGTCCAGACAAACTATTGACTTTCGGGTGTGACGCGTATTACATCTAAGGCACACGGCCAAGACGTCAACGAGCCGTTCGTCCCCCCGAGAGGAAAAACAGATGAACTTCCCCAATCGGCGTCGCGTGGCAGTGCTGGCCTGCGCGAGTGCCCTGGTGATGAGCCTCGCGGCGTGCTCGAGCACCGGCGGCAAGCCGGACAGCAGCGGCTCCGGGATCGGCGCGGGCAGCGCCGACACCCCGCGCATCACGATCGCGATGGTCACCCACGCGGCGCCGGGCGACACGTTCTGGGACCTGATCCGCACCGGTGCGCAGGATGCCGCCGACAAGGACAACGTCGAACTGAAGTACTCCTCCGATCCTCAGGCCCCCAACCAGGCCAACCTCGTGCAGACGGCGATCGACTCCAAGGTCGACGGTCTCGCACTCACCCTCGCCACCCCCGAAGCGATGGCGCCCGCCGTCAAGAGTGCGCAGGACGCCGGTATCCCGATTTCCGCGTTCAACGCCGGATACGGCGCGTGGAAGGACATGGGCGTCACCCAGTACTTCGGGCAGGACGAGACCATCGCCGGCCAGGCCGCGGGCAACCGGCTGAACGACGACGGCGCCAAGCACGTCATCTGCGTCATCCAGCAGCAGGGCCAGATTCAGCTCGAATCCCGTTGCGCCGGCGCCAAGCAGACGTTCCGCGGCACGTTCGAGACGCTCAACGTCAACGGCGAGGACATGCCGTCGGTGAACTCCACGATCGCCGCCAAACTCCAGCAGGACCCGTCCATCGACGGCGTGCTCGCGCTCGGTGCCCCGATCGCCCTCACCGCAGTCCAGTCCGTCGGTAACGCGGGCAGCCCGGCCAAGGTCTTCACGTTCGACACCAACGCGGCCCTCGTCGACGCCATCTCCGACGGCAGCGTGCAGTGGGCGATCGACCAGCAGCCGTACCTGCAGGGCTACCTGGCCATCGACTCGCTGTGGCTCTACCTGAACAACGGCAACGTCATCGGCGGCGGCGGGCCCACCCTGACCGGGCCGTCGTTCATCGACAAGACCAACATCGACAAGGTCGCCGAGTATGCCAAGGCCGGCACCCGCTGACCGGCGGTCGATTCACATGACAGGACACACGATCCGGACCCCGGTGGGTCCATCTCTCGCACACACCGTCACCGACACCATCGACCCGGTCGCAGGACCGGCCGGCACCGCACAACGCTGAGATCCACCGGCGCGGAGAGGAAATCATGTCCACACAGCAAGATCTGGACCTTGCCAGTCACAAGGTCGTCCACGACGAGAGGGTGAAGGAGCAAAAACGCCTGCAACGGCTGCTGGTCCGCCCAGAGATCGGTTCCCTGTTCGGTGCGATCGCCATCTTCGTCTTCTTCATGGTCGTCGCACCCCCGTTCCGCAGCCCCGAGGCACTGGCCACCGTCCTCTACGCATCCTCCACCATCGGGATCATGGCCTGCGCGGTCGCCCTGCTGATGATCGGCGGCGAATTCGACCTCTCCGCCGGCGTCGCGGTCACCACCAGCTCCCTGGCCGCGTCGATGATCGCCTACAACCTGCACCTGAACCTGTGGGCCGGCGCCGCCCTCGCCCTGATCGTCTCGCTCGCGGTCGGGTTCTTCAACGGCTACCTGGTGATGAAAACGAAAATCCCCAGCTTCCTGATCACCCTGAGCTCGTTCCTGATGCTCACCGGCATCAACCTGGCGGTCACCAAACTGATCACCGGGCAGGTCGCCACCCCCTCCGTCTCGGACATGCAGGGCTTCGACTCGGCGAAGAAGGTGTTCGCGTCCTCGTTCACCGTCGCCGGGGTGTCGGTGCGGATCACCGTGATCTGGTGGCTGCTGTTCACCGCGATCGCCACCTGGGTGCTGTTCAAGACCCGGATCGGGAACTGGATCTTCGCCGTCGGCGGCAACCAGGACTCCGCCCGCGCCATCGGCGTCCCGGTCACCAGGGTCAAGATCGGGTTGTTCATGACCGTCGGGTTCGCCGCCTGGTTCGTCGGCATGCACCTGCTGTTCTCGTTCAACACCGTCCAATCCGGCCAAGGCATCGGCAACGAGTTCCTCTACATCATCGCCGCGGTGATCGGCGGCTGCCTGCTCACCGGCGGCTACGGCACCGCGATCGGCGCCGCGATCGGCGCGTTCATCTTCGGCATGACCAACCAGGGCATCGTCTACGCCGGCTGGAACCCGGACTGGTTCAAGTTCTTCCTCGGCGCGATGCTGCTGTTCGCGGTCATCGCCAACAACGCCTTCCGCAACTACGCCGCCAAGAGGTGACCAGTATGAGTACCATCGAACAGATGCCCGTCGATACCGAACCCGGTGGGGGCGGCAAGATCCCGCTGATCGAACTGAAACACGTCGGCAAGCAGTACGGCAACATCATCGCCCTGCAGGACATCAACCTGCGCGTCAAAGCCGGGGAGGTCACCGGTGTGCTCGGCGACAACGGCGCCGGCAAGTCCACCCTGATCAAGATCATGGCCGGGCTGCACCAGCAGAGCGAGGGCGAGCTGCTCGTCGACGGCGAGGCCACCGTGTTCGACTCCCCGAAGGAGGCCCTGTCCAAGGGCATCGCCACCGTCTACCAGGATTTGGCGGTGGTCTCGCTGATGCCGGTGTGGCGCAACTTCTTCCTCGGCCAGGAACTGCGCAAGGGACCGCTCAAATCCCTCGACGCGAACGGTATGCGCGCCACCACGATGTCGGAGCTGTCGGAGATGGGCATCGAGCTGCCCGACGTCGACGCCCCCATCGGCTCGCTCTCCGGTGGTCAACGCCAGTGCCTGGCGATCGCCCGGGCGATCTCCTTCGGCGCCCGCGTGCTGATCCTCGACGAGCCCACCGCAGCCCTGGGTGTCAAGCAGTCCGGGATGGTGCTGCGCTACATCTCCGCCGCCAAGGAACAAGGCTTCGGGGTGGTGTTCATCACCCACAACCCGCACCACGCCTACATGGTCGGCGACCACTTCGTGCTCCTGGGCCGCGGCCGGCAGAAACTGGACTGCACCTTCGACGAGATCAGCCTCGAAGAACTCACCCAGCAAATGGCCGGCGGCGACGAACTCGAAGCACTCACCCACGAATTCCGGCGCTAGGCGACCCATCCCCGGTCCTGAGTCACCGTCAGGGCATGTTGTAGGGAGTGATGATCCGGATCGGCGACATCACCGTGGTCACACCCGACAGCCCGCCACGTCCCTGAATCAGCATGCGGCAGGCCAGGTTCGCGTCCGACCGCAGGTCGTGATCGAGGACGGCCGAGATCTTCTTGTCCCGGAGCAATTGCTTGTTGTCCCGATCGAGGTCGTGGGCGATGAACACGCGGTAGCGGCGGCCGAGCTTCTCGAAGGCGCGCACGGTCGCCATGTTGCCGCCACCGATCGAGTAGACCGCCTCGATGTCCGGGTTGCGTTCGAGTGCGTCGAGGACGAGACGCTCCACCGTCGTGTCGAGGCCCTCACTCTCGGAAATGTCGATCAGTGTGCGCTGAGAGCCGGTCCCCCCGACACCGACCGAGCGGCGCAGCGCACCGCGGAATCCCATCTCGCGCTCCTCTTCGCCGCGAAACGCGTTGCTACTCAGGGTGACGAGGACACTGGACGCGCTGTCGCACAGCCATTGCGCGAGCAGGTAGGCGGCTGTCTCCCCGGCCGCCCGGTTCTCGATTCCGACATAGCCGACCCGACTGCTGTTCGGCACGTCGGTGGCGTAGGTGACGACGGGGATCCCCGCCTCGGTGAGCCGGTCGATGGCGTCGGAGACCTCGGTGGTGTCGGGCGCCTTGACGATGACACCTTGCGAGGGGCGTGTGACGAGCTTGTCGAGTGTCTCGACCATGGCAGGCACCGAGCCGGTCTCCCGGAAGTGAAACCGGGTGCGGACCACCGCGGGGGCGAGGGACGGCAGTTCAGCCTCCACCGCTTCGCGGAACGCCCCGGAGAATCGGGGCGGCGCCTGCATGACGACGTCGAAGAGGTACTTTTGCCCGGCCAACCGTAGCTGGGAACGCTGTTTGTCCAGGTCAGCGATCGCTTGCGCGACTTCTGCGCGGGTTCCCTCACGCACCCCCGGGCGGTTGTGGAGCACGCGGTCGACCGTCGCCTCGCTGAGGCCCGCCTGCTGCGCGATCTCCCGAACCTTGTAACGACTGTGCGCCACAACGTCTCCCTCGAGGTGAAAATGATGGATGATGCCCGTTGATTGAGGCACGTACCCCGGCAAGATTAGCAGAAATACACGAAAGATACTCCCAAGGAACAACTCCCGCACCGGCACCGCTGATGCTGGCCGGCCACCCCGGCGGACCGCACATGACGTATCCCCAACTGGTGGCCCGAGCCCGGCACGCCACCACGGAGGGCTCAGCCGTGGTCACACCGCACATCAACAGGCTCTGGACCTGTTCGACGCCCTCGGTCCAGGGAGAAGACGCTGCACGCCAATTCGGACGGGCACACCAGTGTCCCCCAGTTGCCCTTGGCCCGGTACCTGAAGCAGGGCAAGACGCCGCTATCGGAGACCGGCCACCCGCCCGTTTCGACGGTCGTACGTATTCGTACTCATGCTTCGCTTGCTGAACGTAGACCGGGAAGCGCGGATGGCAACGTCCAATTGCCTGGACACACAGTTGCGCGTCCCTGCAGCGCAGGGGGTGTGCCGTGCTGAACGTGCATCGGCACAGACGAACTGAGGGAACCCCTTTGACTCGAACTGGTGTTCGAACTAGTTTTGATGCATGGGGGACGGGGAGAGAACTCAGGGGGCGTTGCCGGACGGTGATCCGGCGGACGTCGACACGCTGCGGTTGACCGAGGCGCAGTTGC
>NZ_JBHUSF010000308.1:0-10956 GCF_042673295.1 Rhodococcus sp. NPDC057014 | reverse complement strand
CCGCCTCGCACGCTGCGGTACAGCTGGTGAGCCATGAGCAGGAACCAGGCGCCGGCGACGAGGGTGACGGCGGCGTAGACCACCCCGGCGGCGGGGACGAGCACCAGCGACGTGATCACCATCGCCCAGCTGTACAGCAGGATCTGCTTGGTGACGTGCTCCTCGGTGGCGATCACCGGCAGCATCGGGACACCGGCCGCCTTGTAGTCCTCCTTGTAGCGCATCGCGAGCGCCCAGGTGTGCGGCGGCGTCCAGAAGAAGATGACGAGGAACAGCACGATGGGCTGCCAGCTCAGCGATCCGGTGACCGCCGACCAGCCGACCATGACGGGCATGCAGCCCGCGGCACCGCCCCACACGACGTTCTGCCAGGTCCGACGCTTGAGCACCATCGTGTACACGAGCACGTAGAACGCGATGGTCAGGACGACCAGGCACCCGGCGAGCAGGTTGGCCCGCCACCACAACCACAGGAACGACGCGATCCCGAGGGTCATGCCGAACACGAACGCGTGCGACGTCGGCACCGCGTCGCGGGCCAGCGGCCGGCGCGCGGTCCGCTTCATGACCTTGTCGATGTCGGCGTCGACGACGCAGTTGAGGGAGTTCGCGCTCGCCGCACCCATCCATCCGCCGAACAGCGTGCTGAGGATCAGCAGGATGTCGACGTTGCCGCGGTCGGCCAGCAGCATCGCCGGGATGGTCGCGACCAGCAGCAGTTCGATCACCCGCGGCTTGGTCAACGCGATGTAGGCCAGGACCTTGCCCGTGACGCGACCCAGCACCGTGTCGGTGCCGGTCGCGCGGGGGGCGGGGCTGGGGCTGCCGAAGCCGTGTCCGCTCGGCTGATGCCCTGTCCGCACGTTTTCTCCTCGCACCACGCTTTATTCCACATCCGAATGCCGGCGACTGCTCCCGAAGTCCTTCGCGACGGCCGGCCGTCTACTACAAACGATGGTAGACCGCCGTAATGCGCGAACCGAATCGACCCGGATACGACCGCACACTAGGCTGGAGTCGCACAAGAGGCCCACGCATCCTCAGGCTCCACGTTCACCCATGTCAGGAGACTTCTGCCCGTGTCGATCACAGACGACATCCACGTCCTCACGCAACCGGTTCATCCCGCCGACTGGACCGAACTGGACACCAAGGCCGTCGACACCATCCGGGTGCTCGCCGCCGATGCAGTGCAGAAGGTGGGCAACGGCCACCCTGGCACGGCCATGAGCCTCGCCCCCCTCGCCTACACCCTCTTCCAGCGCGTCATGCGCCACGACCCCACCGACGCCGACTGGATCGGCCGCGACCGGTTCGTGCTGTCCTGTGGACACTCCAGCCTCACCCTCTACATCCAGCTGTACCTCTCCGGCTACGGGCTCGAACTGGGCGACCTGGAAGCGCTGCGCACCTGGGGCTCGAAGACCCCCGGCCACCCCGAGCACGGCCACACCCGCGGCGTCGAGATCACCACCGGTCCGCTGGGCCAGGGACTGGCCTCCGCCGTCGGCATGGCCATGGCCGCCCGCCGTGAGCGCGGCCTGTTCGACCCCGAGCCCGCGCTCGGCGACAGCCCGTTCGATCACCACATCTACGTGATCGCCTCCGACGGCGACATCGAGGAAGGCGTCACGTCCGAGGCGTCGTCCATCGCCGGTGTGCAGCAGCTCGGCAACCTGACGCTGATCTACGACGACAACAAGATCTCCATCGAGGACGACACCGCCATCGCGCTGTCCGAGGACACCGCCGCCCGCTACGAGGCGTACGGCTGGCACGTGCAGATCGTCGAGGGTGGCGAGAACGTCGTCGCCATCGAAGAGGCCCTGAACAAGGCCCGCGAGGTCACCGACAAGCCGTCCCTGATCCTGCTCCGCACGATCATCGGCTTCCCCGCCCCGACCAAGATGAACACGGGCGCGGCGCACGGCGCCGCCCTCGGTGCCGACGAGGTCGCCGCCGTGAAGAAGGCGCTCGGCTTCGATCCGGACAAGACGTTCGAGGTCGCCGACGACGTCATCGCGCACACCCGCAAGGTCGTCGAGCGCGGCGCGCAGGCGCACAAGGAGTGGCAGGCCCAGTACGACGAGTGGACGCAGCGCGCCCCCGAGGGCAAGAAGCTGCTCGACCGCCTGATCGGACGCGACCTGCCCGCCGGCTGGGCCGACGTCCTCCCGACGTGGGAGCCCGACGCGAAGGGTCTCGCCACCCGGAAGGCGTCCGCCGCCGTCCTGAACGCCGTCGGACCGGTGCTGCCCGAGCTGTGGGGCGGCTCCGCCGACCTCGCGGAGAGCAACAACACCACCATCAAGGGTGCCGACTCGTTCGGTCCCACGTCCATTTCCACCAGCATGTGGAATGCGGAGCCCTACGGTCGCACCCTGCACTTCGGTGTCCGCGAGCACGCGATGGGCTCGATCCTCAACGGCATCGCCCTGCACGGGCCGACCCGCCCCTACGGCGGCACGTTCCTCGTCTTCAGCGACTACATGCGTCCCGCCGTCCGGCTCGCCGCGATCATGAAGACCGCGGTCACCTACGTGTGGACGCACGACTCCATCGGACTCGGCGAGGACGGTCCCACGCACCAGCCGATCGAGCACCTCGCGGCGCTGCGCGCCATCCCCGGCCTGTACGTCGTGCGGCCCGGCGACGCGAACGAGACCGCGCACGCGTGGCGCGCCGTTCTCGAGAAGGGCGCCGACGAGGCCACCCGAGCTCCCGCGGGTCTCGCCCTGACCCGCCAGGACCTGCCGGTCCTCGAGGGCACCAGCTACGACGGTGTTTCCCGTGGCGGTTACGTCCTCGCCGACGCGTCCACCGGGGCACCGGAGGTCGTGCTCATCGGCACCGGCTCCGAGCTGCAGCTGGCCGTCGCCGCCCGCGAGGCCCTCGAGGCCGAGGGCATCCCCACCCGGGTCGTGTCCATGCCGTGCGTCGAGTGGTTCGACGCCCAGGACCAGGCCTACCGCGACGGGGTGCTCCCCCCGACGGTCAAGGCGCGGGTCTCCGTCGAGGCCGGCGTCTCGATGCCGTGGTACCGCTTCGTCGGTGACGCAGGCGAAATCATCTCCATCGAGCACTTCGGTGCCTCCGCCGACTACAAGACCCTGTTCCGCGAGTTCGGCTTCACCGCCGAGGCCGTCACCGCCGCCGCTCAGCGCTCGCTCGCACGCGTGAAGGGATAACGCCATGACTCAGAACCCCAACCTCCACAAGCTCTCCGAAGCCGGCGTCTCGGTGTGGCTCGACGACCTCTCCCGTGACCGCATCGAGTCCGGCAACCTCGCCGAGCTCATCGCCACCAAGAGCATCGTCGGTGTCACCACCAACCCGTCGATCTTCCAGGCCGCGCTCAGCAAGGGCCACGTCTACGACGCCCAGGTCCGCGAACTCGCCGAACGCGGCGCCGACGTCGAAGCCACCATCCGCACGGTGACCACCGACGACGTCCGCGCCGCCTGCGACGTCCTCGCCCCGCAGTTCGAGGCCAGCCGCGGCGTCGACGGCCGGGTGTCCATCGAGGTCGACCCGCGCCTGGCCCACGACGCCGACAAGACCGTCGCGCAGGCCGTCGAACTGTGGAAGATCGTCGACCGCCCAAACCTGTTCATCAAGATCCCGGCCACCGAGGCCGGCATCCCGGCCATCGCCAAGGTGCTGGGTGAGGGCATCAGCGTCAACGTCACGCTGATCTTCTCGGTGGAACGGTACGAACTCGTCATGGGTGCCTACCTCGACGGTCTCGAGGCCGCGAAGGCCGCCGGCCACGACGTCTCCCGCATCCACTCGGTCGCCTCGTTCTTCGTCTCCCGCGTCGACACCGAAATCGACAAGCGGCTCGACAAGATCGGCACCCCCGACGCCCTCGCGCTGCGCGGCAAGGCCGGCGTCGCGAACGCCCGCCTCGCGTACGCCGCGTACCAGCAGGTCTTCGAGGTGCAGCCGCGGTTCCAGGGTCTGCTCGCGGCCGGTGCCCGCCCGCAGCGCGCACTGTGGGCGTCGACGGGCGTCAAGAACCCCGACTACCCGGACACCCTGTACGTCGCCGACCTGGTGGCCCCGAACACCGTGAACACGATGCCGGAAAAGACTCTCGACGCGTTCGCCGACCACGGCGAGGTCGCCGGCGACACCGTCTCCGGCACCGCCGTCGCGTCGCAGGAGATCTTCGACCAGCTCACCGCCGTCGGCATCGACCTGCCCGACGTGTTCAAGGTCCTCGAGGACGAGGGCGTCGACAAATTCGAGGTGTCCTGGAACGAACTCCTGGAGGCCACGGCGGAGCAGCTGCGCGCAGCAGGGCAGAAGAGCTGATACGTGAGCGAGCCCGCAGCGTCAGACGAATGGGTCAATCCACTTCGCGACAGTAGGGACAAGCGCCTACCACGCATCGCCGGGCCGTGTGCGCTGGTGATCTTCGGTGTCACCGGCGACCTGGCCCGGCGCAAGTTGATGCCCGCCATCTACGATCTGGCCAATCGTGGTCTTCTGCCGCCCGGGTTCGCTCTCGTCGGGTTCGCCCGAAGGGATTGGTCGGACGAGGATTTCGGCAAGATCGTTCACGACGCGGTGCGCGACCATTCCCGGACCCCGTTCCGGGAGGACGTGTGGGAGCGGCTGTCGGAGGGCCTGCGTTTCGTCCAGGGCAGCTTCGACGACCCGGCGTCCTTCCAGGAGCTGGCGAGCACCCTCGCCACGCTCGAACGCGAACGGGGGACCGGCGGCAATCACGGGTTCTATCTCGCGATTCCGCCGGACGCGTTCCCGGTGGTCCTCAAGCAGCTGTCCGAGGCCGGGCTCGCCCGGTCGAACGACAACCAGTGGCGCCGGGTGGTCATCGAGAAGCCGTTCGGTCACGACCTCGCGAGCGCACGTGAGCTCAACGCGGTCGTGAACGAGGTCTTCCCCGAGGACACCGTCTTCCGGATCGACCACTACCTCGGCAAGGAAACCGTTCAGAACATCCTGGCGCTGCGCTTCGCCAACCAGTTGTTCGATCCGATCTGGAACGCCCACTACGTGGATCACGTGCAGATCACCATGGCCGAGGACATCGGTCTCGGTGGCAGGGCCGGGTATTACGACGGCATCGGGGCGGCGCGGGACGTCATCCAGAATCACCTGCTGCAACTCCTCGCGTTCACCGCGATGGAGGAGCCGATCAGCTTCGAACCGTCGGAGTTGCAGGCGGAGAAGATCAAGGTGCTCTCCGCCACCACACTCGCGCAGCCGCTCGACGAGACCACCGCGCGCGGCCAGTACGCGGGCGGCTGGCAGGGTGGCACCCGGGTGGTCGGTCTGCTGGAGGAGGACGGCTTCTCGCAGGACTCCACCACGGAGACGTTCGCCGCGATCACCCTCGAGGTCGACACCCGCCGCTGGGCGGGTGTGCCGTTCTATCTCCGCACCGGGAAGCGGCTCGGCCGCCGGGTCACCGAGATCGCCGTGATCTTCAAGCGCGCGCCGCACCTGCCGTTCGATCGAACGATGACCGAGGAACTCGGGCAGAACGCGCTCGTCATCCGGGTGCAGCCGGACGAGGGTGTGACGATGCGCTTCGGGTCCAAGGTCCCGGGATCGAGCATGGAGGTCCGCGACGTCAGCATGGACTTCAGCTACGGTCAGGCGTTCACGGAGTCGTCCCCGGAGGCGTACGAACGCCTCATCCTCGACATGCTGCTCGGGGAACCTTCCCTGTTCCCCGTCAACGCCGAGGTCGAATTGTCGTGGGAGATTCTCGATCCGGCGCTGGCCGCCTGGGCCGCGGAGGGCAAACCGGAACCGTACGAGGCAGGCACGTGGGGTCCCCCGTCCGCGGACGAAATGATGCACCGCACCGGTCGCGAATGGAGAAGGCCGTAGATGATCATCGACATCCCCTCGACCACCACCGGCCAGGTCAACAAGAAACTGGTGGAGCTCCGGAAGACCGGCGGGGCGGTGACGCTGGGACGGGTCCTCACCCTGGTGGTGTGCACCCGGGACAGTGAGAACTCCGAGGACATCATCGACGCCGCCAACGAGGCGAGCCGGGAACATCCCTGCCGTGTCATCGTCGTCGCGCGCGGTTCCCGCGACGCCGAACCGCGGCTGGACGCCCAGATCAGGGTCGGTGGTGACGCCGGCGCCTCGGAGGTGGTGGTGCTCCGCCTGTTCGGCGAACTCGCCGATCACGAGAGCAGTGTGGTGGTGCCGTTCCTGCTCCCCGACACCCCGGTCGTCGTGTGGTGGCCCGAGACCGCTCCCGCCGTCCCCGCGAAGGACCCGGTCGGCAAGCTCGCGATCCGGCGGATCACCGACGCGACGGACCGTGCGGATCCCGCCGCCGAGATCAAGGGTCGCCTCGCCTCCTACACGTCCGGTGACACGGATCTGGCGTGGAGCCGAATCACGTTCTGGCGGGGGCTCATCACCTCGGCCGTCGATCAGCCACCACACTCGCGCATCGAATCGGCGGTCGTCTCGGGCCTCGTGGACGAGCCCGCCGTCGACATGATCGCCGGTTGGCTGGCGGGCCGTCTCGATGCGCCCGTCACCCGCAGGGTCGGACCGCTGTTCGTGACCCTCGAGTTCGCGGACGGTGGCACGCTGACCATCAGCCGCCCGCAGACCGGCACCACCGCCACGTTGTCGCGGACCGGCAAACCGGATGCGCTGGTGGCGCTGGGCAGGCGGGAGACCCGCGACTGCCTGGCCGAAGAACTACGCAGACTGGACCCCGACGAGGCCTACGAGGCCGCACTCGCCGGGCTGACGAAGGTGACGTATGAGTGACATCCACGTAGAAGTGCACCCCGACACCGCCACGCTGGTGACGAAGGCCGCGGAGCGGTTCGTCGCCACCGTCGTCGCCGCCCAGAAGGACCGCGGGTCGGCGTCGGTGGTCCTCACCGGCGGCGGCACCGGGATCGGGCTGCTCGAGAAGGTCCGGGAGAACCCGGGCGACATCGACTGGCGCGCGATCGACATCTTCTGGGGTGACGAGCGTTTCCTGCCCGCCGGCGATCCGGAACGCAACGACGTGCAGGCGCGGGCCGCGCTGCTCGACCACGTCGACGTCGATCCCGACCGCGTGCACACCATGCCCGTCGCGGACGGGATCTACGAGAACGACCCGGAGGCGGCCGCCGTCGCGTACGCGCAGGTGCTCGGGGCGCACGCCGACGGCAGGCAGGTCCCGGTCTTCGACGTCCACCTGCTCGGCATGGGCGGTGAGGGACACGTCAATTCGCTGTTCCCGGACACCGACGCGGTCCGCGAGGAGCACCGGTTCGTCGTCGCGGTGACGGACTCCCCCAAGCCGCCGCCGGTGCGGGTCACGCTGACCCTGCCCGCAGTCCGGCACGCCGACGAGGTGTGGCTCGTCGTGTCCGGTGACGCCAAGGCCGAGGCGGTGGCCGCCGCGATCGCGGGCGCACCGCCCGTCGAGATCCCGGCGTCCGGGGCCCGCGGACTCTCGGCCACCCGGTGGCTTCTCGACACGTCGGCCGCGTCCCGGCTGCCGAACTGACGCGTCCCGAACCGGGGCTCTCATCCGACGGGGTCCTCGTCGTCGTCCGCCGGTAACCCGGCCGGCGACCGGGGGTCCCGTTCGACCGGTGTCCGGGTGACCCGGCACTCGGTGACGATGCGGCCGGCCCGAAGCGGGCTCGCCGTCCGCGCCGACCCCCGCCCGATTCCTCCGCGCCAATAGACCGGGTCACCCGCGCATCGCCTCATTCGTCGCCCCACTTCGTCTCGGAAACGTTGTGCTCTTTCCCGTTTTGACGCAGGGACGGGCGGTTCGGTTCCCCCGCCCCGCGAGAAAGTTCACCGCTTTCTCGCGGAGGCGCGGGAACCGGCCCTGCTACCCGCTGTTGCGCAGTGCGGTCGCCAGCCCGTTCATCGTGAGCTGGATGCCGCGGCGCGTCTGATCGCTGTCGTCCCCTGCCCGGTAGCGGCGCAGCAGTTCCACCTGCAGGTGGTTGAGCGGCTCGAGGTACGGGAACCGGTTGTGCACCGACCGCTCCAGACCGGGATTGTCGGCGAACAGTGTGTCGTTCCCGGTGATCGCCTTGTACATCCGGATGGTCCGCTCGTGCTCCTCCGCGATCTTGCCGAACACCCGTTGCCGCAGTTCCTCGTCGGGGACGAGTTCCGCGTAGCGGGCCGCGAGACCCATGTCGGACTTCGACATCACCATCGCCAGGTTCGACAGCACGGTCCGGAAGAACGGCCACGTCTCGTAGAGACGGGACAGCGTCGCCACCCGTTCGGGGTCGACCTGCGTCCATTCCTCGAACGCGGCGCCGGTGCCGTACCACCCGGGCAGCATGACCCGGGACTGACTCCACGACAACACCCACGGGATGGCCCGCAGGTCGGAGATGGACGTGGTCTGCTTGCGGGAGGCCGGACGGCTGCCGATGTTGAGCGCCCCGATCTCCGCGACCGGTGTCGACATCTCGAAGTACTCCACGAATCCGGGTGTCTCGTGCACCAATTCGCCGTAGGCGCGGCGGGCCAGCGCGGCGAGTTCGTCGAGGATGCGGTACGCCGGTTCGGCGTCGTCACCGAGGCCCTCGACGTCGAGCAGGGTGGCCTCCAGGGTCGCGGCGAGCAGCGTTTCGAGATTGCGTTGCGCGAGGCGGGGTTCCGCGTACTTGGCGGCGATCACCTCACCCTGTTCGGTGATCCGCAGCGATCCGGCCACCGCTCCGGGCGGCTGCGCGAGGATCGCCTCGTAGCTGGGTCCGCCGCCGCGGCCCACGGTGCCGCCGCGACCGTGGAAGAGCCGCAACCGGATTCCCGTCTTGCGGGCCGCGTCGACCAGGTCCAGCTCGGCACGGTACAGCGCCCAGTTGGCCGCCAGGTAGCCCCCGTCCTTGTTGGAGTCGGAGTACCCGAGCATCACTTCCTGGGCGTCGCCACGCGACGACACCAGGGCCCGGTAGATCGGGACCTCCAGAGTGGCCTCGAGAGTGGCGGCCCCCTGCTGCAGGTCCTCGATCGTCTCGAACAGCGGCACGATGCCCACCGGGCAGGTCGGCGCCTCCCCCGACCCGGGATCGAGGATGCCCACCTCCTTCAGCAGGACGGCGGCCTCGAGCATGTCGCTGACGGACGTGCACATGCTGATGATGTAGTTGGGCACCGCGCCCGCGCCGAGTGTTCGCACGGCGTCGGCGCCGGCCTGGAGAATGGCGAGTTCCTTCGCCGTCAGCTCGCTGAACTCGGCGTTCGTCGTGGTCAGGGGGCGCCGGGTGGACAGCTCCGCCGACAGCAACTCCACCCGCTCGTCCTCGGACAGCGACGGGTAGTCGGCGTGCACGCCCGCCCATGCCAGCAGTTCGGCGACGACGGTCTCGTGCACGTCCGAGTTCTGCCGCATGTCGAGTCCGGAGAGGTGGAAACCGAACACGTCCACCGAGTCCCGCAGGATCGCCAGTCCGTCGTCGGCGATCGTGCCGTCGCCGCCGCGCCGCAGGGAGTCGTCGACGACGTCGAGTTCGTCGAGCATCTGCCGCGGCGTGTCGTAGGGTGCGAGCCCGAGGTCGAGCCCGTGATCGGGCGCCTCCCCGAGGATGCGGTGCGCGGTGGCCGTGAGACGCCCCCGGATGCCCCGCACCGCACGGCGGTACGGCTCGTCGGCCCGGAACGGTGAATCGTCCTGGGACGCCGCGGCCAGGAGGTCGAGGGCAGGTGTGACGGTGACGAGACGGGCCGACATGGACAGTTCCCGCTCGAGCGTCTCGAGTTGCCCGAGATGGTGCTCGATCGCGGTGGCCGCGGCCCGGGTCGTGGCCTGGCGGACCACGTCGTCGGTGACGTAGGGATTGCCGTCGCGGTCCCCGCCGATCCACGATCCGGGGCGCAGGATCGGTTCCCGGCCCAGGTCCGCGTCCGGCCACCGCGACCGCAGGGCACTGCGCAGTTCGGCGTTGATCTTCGGGACGACCTCGAACAGTGCCGCGTCGTAGTACCGCAGCCCGACCTCGATCTCGTCCTGGATCCGCAACCGCGACAACCGGATCAGCGCGGTCTGCCACAGGGTGAGGATCTGCCGCCGCAGCCGGACGTCGACGTCGGCCGTCTCGGATTCGGTCAGGGCGGTGCGTTCGCGGTACCGCATCAGTTCGGTGATCCGCGACTGGGTTTCGAACACCGTGCGGCGACGAGTCTCGGTGGGATGCGCGGTGATGACCGGTGACACGAGCGCCCCCCGCAACGCGTCCGCGACGACTTCGCTGCTCAGGTGAGCGGCGTCGAGCTTGGCGAACGTGGCGGTCAGGGTGCTGTCGGGGGCGGGTTCACCGGCGGCGACGTGGACGGCGCGCCGGCGTTCGCGGTGGTTGTCCTCGGCGAGGTTGGCCAGCAGGGCGAAGTGGCTGAAGGCCCGGATGACGGGAATGGCGTCGCTCGTGGACACCTCGGTGAACATGCCGGCCAGATCGGCGCGGTCGATCTCGGAACGACGGACCCGGAACGATTCGACCCTGGCCTTCTCGACGAGGTCGAAGACGGCGTCTCCGGCCTGTTCGCGCACTATCTGACCGAGGATGCCGCCCAGGAGCCGAATGTCTTCGCGGAGTGGTTCAGTGGCCTCACGTGGGGTTTCGATCATGCATCCAGTATCGACCGGTGACGGCCCGTCCGCATGATGAAGCCGATCAGCCGAACTTGATCTCCAGGCCGATGCCGATGATGGCGATGAACCAGATCAGACCGGTGAAGACGGTGAGCCGGTCGAGGTTCTTCTCGACCACGGTGGAACCGGACAGGCTGGACTGGACGCCGCCGCCGAACAGGCTGGACAGGCCGCCGCCCTTACCGCGGTGCAGCAGCACCAGCAGAATCAGCAGCAAGCTGGTGATCACCAGCAAGATATCCAGGAACAGTTCCATGTCTGTCTACGTCCACCCATCCAGTAGGAACAACTACGACCTCGTACACCCTACAGGCGCTCCGCGCTCG
>NZ_JBHUSF010000307.1:0-10982 GCF_042673295.1 Rhodococcus sp. NPDC057014 | reverse complement strand
GACAACCCGTGGGTGTCCGGCGGCGTCGCGTCGATCATGCGTCCGTTCAGGCCGCGGCCAATTCCAGCGGCACGTGCCAGGCGTCGTATTCGTAGACCCAGTCGCCGTTGCCCGTGACCTTCAGCCATTCGTTGGACCGGGAGCCGCGCTGGATGCGGGAGGTCCGCTGCAGCCGGGTCTCCTGGTAGGTCCGCAGGGCGACCGCGGGGTCGTCGAACAGGCTCAGGCAGCGGGACAGGACCACGGCGTCTTCGATCGCCATGCCTGCGCCCTGCGCCATGAACGGCATCATCGGGTGCGCGGCGTCACCGAGGAGCACCGACCGACCGTCGGTCCACGACACCAGCGGGTCCCGAACGTAGAGAGCCGATTTCAGGACGTCGTCGCACGCGTCGAGCAGCGCCCGCGCGTCCGGGTGGAAGTCGCGGTACAGCTCACGCAGTTCGGCGACGGAACCGGTTGTGGTCCACGATTCCTCGGTCCATTCGTCTTGCGCGCAGGTGGCGAAGACGAAGATGTCCTTGCCCTGGTTGAGGGGGAACGTGACGATCTGCGTGGACGGATCCGGACCCCACCATTTGGTGAAGCAGTCGAGATTGGGGAGTTCGCCGACGCGTTCGGTGGGGACGACGGCGCGGAACGCCACAACTCCCGTGAATGTCGGCTGTTCCCGTCCGAGGAGCGCGGTCCGGACCGCGGAGTGGATGCCGTCGGCGCCGACGATCACGTCCGCGGAAACCGTGCTGCCGTCGGTGAACTCGATGCGCCCGTCCACGACGCCGACGACGCGGCGGCCCATCTCGACGGTCCCCGACGGCAGCCGGTTCTCGAGCGCGGTCATGAGATCGCCGCGGTGCATCGTCAACTGCGGTGCGCCGTACTGCTGTTCCGCGCTGTCGCCCATCGGCAGCCGGGACGTCTCGGCTCCGGTGTCCCACGTGCGGCTGATCCGGAATTGCGGCCGGGCGGCGGAGTCGCGGATCGCCGGTCCGACACCGAGTCCGTCGAGCGCACGGACCGCGTTGGGTGTGAGGTTGATGTCGGCGCCGACGCGGGCGAACTGCCGCGTCTGCTCGTAGACCGTGACGTCGAGGCCGAACTTGCGGAGGGCGATCGCCGTGGCGAGCCCGCCGATTCCGCCGCCGCAGACGGCGACCGTGGTCACTGTGCACCCTTTCCGGGCACCGTGACGGGCGGCGTGAACGGTGCCGGCATGTCGCCGTAAGCGGCGAGGTCGACCTCGACGATCACCGGGGCCTGCCGGGACACGGCGTCGGCGAGCACGCTGTGCGCCTCGGCTGCACCGCCGATCCGCAGGTAGGGCACGCCGATCGACTGTGCCAGCAACGGGAAGTCGGGGGTGACGAGGTCGACGGCGTACGTGTCTTCGCCGCCGCCCTTCTGCATGTTGCGCAGCACGCCGTAGCCGCCGTCGTTGAACACGAGCAGCACCAGCCACGGCTTCTCCTGTGCCATGGTGAGGATCTCGCCGAAGTGGACGGCCAGGCCGCCGTCGCCGACCAGCGCCAGGGTGGGGCGAGTTTCGTCGGCAAGTGCGGAACCGATGGCCATGCCCAGGCCCTGCCCGATGCCGCCGCCGCGGGGGAAGACGTTGGACCGGGGGTCGAACATCGGCAGCAGCCGGTTGCCCCAGGAACTGGACGCGATGGTGACGTCGCGCGCGATGACGGAATCCTGCGGGAACGCGGCACGGACGGCGTCGCACAGCACGGCGTGGTCGCCGAGTCCGGCGCGCTGCCGGGTACGGACCAGTTCCCGTGTCGCCCGCCCACGTTCGGTCCACGACGCGTCGACCGGTGCCAGTTCGGACAGCGACCGCAGGAACGTCGCGACGTCGGCGGTCACGCCGGCCTGCGCGGGGTAGACGCGTCCGATCGCGGTCGCGTCGAGGTCGACCTGCACGTGCACGGCGGGGACGGGCATGGAGTAGTCGCCGGTCTCGTTGGACCGGAAGTGGGTGCCCAGCGACAGCAGCAGGTCGGCGTCGGCGAGCAGTTCCCGCCCGGCCGGGGTGTTGCCGTAGTTGCCGACGCACAGCGGGTGATCCTCCGGGACGGCGCCGCGTCCGGAGTTGCTGGTGAGCAACGGAACTCCCCACTGCTCCACCAGTGCGGTCAGCTCCGCGCCTGCGTGTGCGACACCGCCGCCCGCCCAGATCACCGGGCGCTGCGCGGACCGCAGCAGCGCGAAGGCGACGGCCAACTCGTCGGCGTCCGGGGTGCGCGGGGATTCGACGACCGGTTCGACCACGTCGACGACGTGCTCCGCGTACTGGAGGTCGATGGGCCATTCGATGCTCGACGGCCCGCCGGGCGCGGCGAGTGCGGCGGCGACGCCTTCCCGCAACACCTTTCCGGCACTGTCCGTGTCGAGGATGGTGGCGGCGTGCTTCGACGTCGCCGTCAGCATCCCCAGCTGATCCTTGGTCTCGTGGATGAACCCGCGGCCCGAGCCCAGGTAGCGGCTCTCGACGTTGCCCGTCACGTGCAGCACCGACGTTCCGGCGCTGAGCGATTCGATCAGCGATCCGGCCGCGTTACCGGCACCCGTCCCGGTGCTCGTGAGCGCGCAGCCCAGTCCCCCGGTGGCCCGGGCGTATCCGTCGGCGGCGCTGACCGCGGTGGCCTCGTGCCGGACCGGCACGAACCGCAGGTGCGTGGCGACCGCCTGCACGAGGGGCTGGTTGTGCACGCTCACGATGCCGAAGACGGTGTCGACACCGGCCTCGCGCAGCACCTGGACGAGCAGGTCGCCCCCGTTTCCTACCGACATGGTGTTCCTCTCAGACATAGCGCGCGACGCCTCCGCAGACGTCGAGGCTGGTGCCCGTCACGTAGGACGAGCGGGGGGACAGCAGGGTCACGATCATGGCGGCCACCTCGTCGGCGCGGCCGAACCGGCCGAGGCCGATGCCCCGGTCCTGGGCGATCTCCGCCTCCCATTCGGCGAAGGTGGCCTCGGTGCCGGATTCTTCGTAGCGGCGACGCCACTGACCGGTGTCGACCAGGCCGAGCGACACCGAGTTGACGCGGATGCCGTCGGCCGCGAGTTCCAGCGACAGCGACTTGCTGAGGTTCAGCAGCCCGGCCCGGGCGGCGCTGGTGGTGACCAGCCGCGGCTCGGGCTGGCGCGCGAGCACCGCCGAGATGTTGACGATGGACGCGGCGTCGGACTTGCGCAGCGCCGGCAGCGCCGCGTCGACGGTGTTGAGGACGCTGGAGAACTTGAGGTCGAGTTCGTCGCGCCAGTCGTCGAGGGTCGCCTCGCCGCGCGGGACCATGCGGGACTTGCCTGCGTTGTTGACCAGACCGTCGAGCCCGCCGAACCGGGCGACCCCGGCGTCGACCAGCGCGGCGACCGCGGCCGGGTCCCGGACGTCGCAGGACGCGGTGAGGACGCGGTCGCTGCCGGGCAGCGGCGCGAGCACGGAGTCGAGCCGGTCGCGGTCGCGCGCGCAGGTGACGACGTTGGCACCCTCCTCGAGCAGCATCGCGACGGTGGCGAGCCCGACTCCCGAGCTTCCGCCGGTCACCAGGTGGGTGCGGTCTTTCAGTTGCAGGTCCACGACGTGGTCCCCTTCTCTAGTGCAGGACGAATCCGCCGTTGACGACGAGTTGCTGGCCGGTGATGTACGAGGCCTCCGGTCCCATCAGGAACGACACGGCGCCGACGAGATCCGACGGCTGCTGCGGCCGTTCGAGCGCCCGATTGAGGCGATACAGCTCGTGCCGGTGCTCCGGAACCTTCTGCGCCGATTCGCTTTCCGTCAGACCGGGCGAGACGGTGTTGACGGTGATGCCGTGCGGGCCGAGGTCGCGGGACATGGCGCGGGTCAGCGCGGCCACCCCGCCCTTGGATGCGATGTAATGGGCGAGTCGCGGCGAACCGTACAGGGCGGCGTCGGAGCCGATGGTGACGACTCGTCCGCCTCCGTTCCCGATGATGGAGGGAACGATCGCCCTGCTCACGAGGAACGTGCCGCGCAGATTGACGCCCAGCACCCGGTCCCACTCGTCGATGTCGAGTTCGTGAATCGGTTTGCCGCCCACGCCGTCCGCGAGGGCCGCGTTGTTGACGAGGCCGTACAGCGGGCCACCGGAGGTGACGGTGGCCGCCATCGCGTCGACGGACTCCGCGTCGCGGAGATCAACCTGCACGAACTGCGCCTTGACGCCGTCCGCGCGCAGGCTTTCCGCCGCGGCCTCGCCCCAGTCCTCGCGGATGTCGGCGAGCCACAGGGTGGCGCCGTCCTCGCCGAGGCGGCGGGCCAGGGCGAGGCCGAGACCCCGCCCCGCCCCGGTGACGAGGATGCTGCGTCCGTCGAGACTCACGGTCAGTCCCGGGTCACGCCGTGCATGGCCGACGTCTCGGGGTACGTCGGGATCTGCGGCTTCTGGGCGCCGATGATGACGCAGAACAGGGCGTCCTTGTCGCCGTTGTTCTTCAGGCTGCGCGGCACCCCGGCCGGGACGACGATCATGTCGCGGTAGCCGAGGGTGCGCTTCTCCACCTGGCCGTCGCGGTGGACGCCGACCTCCACCTCGCCCTCGAGAACGAAGAAGGCCTCTTCCGCGTCGTGGTGGGTGTGCTCCGGGCCCTCGGCGCCGGGGGGAAGCAGCATGTTGGAGAACGTGAATCCGCGCGAGCCGATGGTGCGGTTGTCGTTCTCGTGGTTGCCGGTCGCTCCGGAGCCGACGTAGCGGATCTGCGCGCGCTTGAACTGGTCGCCGGCCTTGGCCTGGAATCCCAGGGTGTCCCAGTCCTCGTGGCGGGAACCACGGGTGAGGATCAGCGAGTCGGTGAATTCCTTCAGGTCGGCGGTGCCGTATTCGAGTGTCATGTTTATGCTCCTTCTCTAGACGTGGTTGCGCAGGCGTTCGGTGATGTGGATGAAGGACTCGACCCAGGCGTCGAACGCGTCCGGTCGCTCCTGGTTCGCGAGGTGTCCGGCGCCGCGGATGGTGACGAACACGGCGCCCGGAATTCCGCCCGCGAGAACCTGACTCGCGGGAACCCCGGTCACCTTGTCCTCGTCCCCGCCGAGGACGAGGGTGGGAATGTCGATCTTCGGCAGATCGGCGGTGTGGTCGGTGGCGGCCATCGACTCGGCGGCGTACCCGTAGCCGGGCAGCCGGATCGACGACGCCATGATCGCCGTCGCCTTCGCCGTCAAGCCATCGCCGGCGGTCCCGGACAGCAGTCGCGGGGCCCGTTCGGCGGCAAAGGCTTCCGCGCCCTCCTTTTCCAGGTTCGCGGCCCGGGCGCGCATCCGGTCGGCAGCCTCGCCGTCCGCCCCCGAGCCGACGGTGGAACTGCCGAGCAGCAGACTCCGCACCAGGCCGGGGTGACGCAACGCCAGCCGGGTGGCGATCACACCGCCCCACGACATTCCGAGGACGTGCGCCCCCGCGTCGCCGCAGCGGTCGCGGATCACGTCGGCGGCGGCGTCGGCGTAGTCGTCGAGGTCGAACGGACGTCCGGGATCCTCACTGCGACCGTAGCCGGGTGCGTCCCAGGCCAGCAGTCGCAGCGACCCCGCCAGTTCCTCGAACTGCGGCGCGAAACTGTCCGCACTGCCGCCGATTCCGTGCAGCATCAGCAGCGCGGGGCCGGACCCGGATTCGACGACGTGCGTCACGACGCCCGCCCGAGGTCGAACCGCTCGAACGCCCCGGGGTCGGGGACGCCGGCCATGTGGTCGCGGACCTGCTTGGACGGCGGGCCCGCGGTGCCCCACAGGTCGGAGAGTTCCGGAACCCGGCGCCACACCTTGCACAGCCACCGGTCCTCGTCGACCTGCGCGATGCCGGACGTGTACTCGCACACCAGCCCCGCCGGATCGGCGAAGTAGGAGAACGTGTTGTCGCCGGGACCGTGCTTGCCGGGACCCCACAGCGGCACGGTGCCGTGGTGACGCAACCGGCCGATGCCGCGCATGAAGTGGTCCACGGTGGGCATCTCGTAGGCGACATGGTTCACCGACGTCCACTCGGCCTGGTTGAACGCGATGCTGTGATGGTCGGTGTTGCAGCGCAGGAACGCCATCTGGTGCTCAGACCAGTCGGAGACCCGCATGCCCAGGATGTCGCAGTAGAACTTCACGGCGGCATCGATGTCGACGGTGTTGAGGACGACGTGTGTGACGCCCACGGGGACGGCGTCGTCGCGGCCGAGCTTCGGGACCGCGAGCGCGTCGGCGAGCAGTTCGACGACGCGGCCCTCGGGGTCGACCAGGCTCACGCCGTAGCCGCCGCCGAGGTCGTCGACCGGCCCCGGGCCGCTGACGATCGGGACGCCGCGCAGTTCGAGCCTGCAGGCGGCCTCGTCGACCTCGGCGGGCGTGGCGACGGCGAACGTGATTCGGCCGAGGCCGTTCCGCTCGGCCTGGGTGAGTTGCAGCGCGTGGTGGTGCTCACCGGTCCCCCGCAGCCAGGCGCCGTCCGTGCCCTGTTCGACCACGCGCAGTCCCCACACCTCCGAGTAGAAATCGGTGGATTCGAGGCTGGCCTGTGTGCGCAGTTCGACGGAGCGCAGGCACCGCAGCCGGGCTATGGGTTGGTTCATCGCAAGCCTCCAGTTGCTTAGGTCTCAATATCTTAGCGCTAAAGTAATAGGTCGTACAGAGGTGACGGAAATTTCTTTCCGGACGACCTACTACATCAATTTGCCCACGAGCGGGTCGCTCAATCAGCCCACGAGCGGGTCGCTCAATCGGACCACGGATTGGGTTCCTCGTCGAGGCTCCAGTAGATGCTCTTCTGCCGCGAGTAGGCGGCGATGCCGCTGCGCCCCTTTTCCACCCCGAGTCCGCTTTCCTTGACGCCGCCGAACGGCGTGGAGATGCTGAATTGCTTGTAGGTGTTGATCCACACGGTGCCGGCCTGGAGTCGGCGGGCGAGTTTCCAGGCGCGGCGGTAGTCGCCGGTCCAGATTCCGGATGCCAGCCCGAACACCGAATCATTGGCTTGCGCAACGAGGTCCGCTTCGCCGTCGAACGGCAGGACCACCAGGACGGGTCCGAAGATCTCCTCCTGGCAGGTGCGCGAACTGTTGGGCAGCCCGTCGATGATGGTCGGCAGGTAGTACGCGCCGTCGCGCAGTCGCTCGTCGTCGGGGATCGCCCCGCCGCACAGCACTCGGCCGCCTTCTTCGCGCGCGAGGTCCACGTAGGCGGCGACGCTGTCGCGGTGCTTGCGGTGGACCATCGGCCCGACCTGGGTGTCGGGGTCACGGCCGGGTCCCAGTCGGAGCCGGGTCGTCTTGGCCACGAGTTTCTCGACGAACTTGTCGTAGATGCGGCGGTCGACGAACAGGCGGGATCCGGCGATGCAACTCTGCCCGGTGGACGAGAAGATCCCGTACATCACGCCGTTCACGGCGGCGTCGAGGTCGGCGTCGTCGAGGACGATCGTCGGCGACTTTCCGCCGAGTTCCAGCGACACGGGCATCAGCTTGTCGGCTGCCGCGTGGGCGATGGAGCGTCCGGTGTTGGTGCCGCCGGTGAACGTCACCTTCCCGACGCCGGGGTGGGTGACGATGGCGTCGCCGACCACCGAACCCTTGCCCGGCAGCACCGACAGCAGGCCCTTCGGTAATCCCGATTCGTCGATCAGCCGCGCCAGTTCGAGCGACACCAGCGGCGTCCACTCGGCGGGTTTGAGGACGACGGCGTTGCCTGCCGCGAGGGCGGGTGCGATCTTCTGCGCATCGCTGGCCACCGGCGAGTTCCACGGTGCGATGGCGCCGACCACGCCGATGGGTTCGAGAACGCTCATCGTCAGGAAGTTGCCGCGCGGGGTGGTGAGGTCGTCGTCGGCGGTTTCGAGGACGGCGGCGAAGTAGCGGAACGTGCCCGCCGCGCTGCCGACGAGTGCGGTGGTCTCGGCGACCGTCTTGCCGGTGTTGTAGCTCTGCAGCAGCGCGAGCCGGGACGTGTTCGCCTCGATGGCGTCGGCGATGCGGTGCAGGTACTTGGCCCGCTGGTGTGGGAGCAGCGCGCGCCACGCCGGGTCGTCGGCGGCGGCGCGGCCCTTCCGGACCGCCTCGTCGGCGTCGTCGGCGGTGGCCTGGTGGATCACCTGCAGGGTCTCGCCGTTCGACGGGTCCGTGACGGCGAAGGCGGGGCCGCTCGCCTGCCGCCACTGCCCGGCGACGAGGATCCGGTCGGCGACCGGGACGAACGGCAGCGTCTGTGGTGCGGTGTCGAGAACGGTCACTGGGAGATCTCCTCGAGGGTCTTCTCGCGGGTTTCGACGGCGAAGAAGCCGACGACGAGGGCACCGATCAGGGCGACGGCGGAGAACATTCCGAAGACGACGGTGAGGGTGCCGCCGCCGTCGAGGATGGCTCCGACGGCGAGGGGTCCGATGATGATGCCGAGGCGTCCGCTGGCTCCGCCGATGGCGCAGCCGATGGCCCGCATCCGGGTGGGGTACAGCTCGGCGGTGTAGACGTAGAGCGCCATGTTGACGGCGAAGACGAACAGGGCCGATCCGGCCGACCAGAACAGGACCTTCGTCGCGGTGTCGGCGCCGGTGGCGGCGAGCAGGAACAGCAGCGACGAGCACAGGACCATCGACGCGGTGATGCAGATGCGGCGGCCCAGGTTGTCGATGAGGAACGCGACGAGGACGCAGCCGATCAGACCGGCGACGCTGGTGACGATGCTGTAGTGCAGCGCGGTGTCGACGCTGACGTCGAAGGCGGAGTGGTAGAGCGACGGCAGCCAGGACGCGATGCCGTAGTTGACGAAGTAGGCGCAGCCCCAGATCGCGGCGAGCATCAGGGTGCGGCGCAGGTAGACGCCCTGGAACGCTTCACGGAACCGTCCGTGACGATCGTCGACGGCGACGGCGGGCAACGGCTGCGGAGCCGGGAGCGTCTTGCCGTATTTCCCGGTGATCTCGTTCTCGATGCGCGTCATGGCGTTGTGGGCGTCTTCGTGGCGGCCGCGGGACGCGAGCCAGCGCGGCGACTCGGGCAGGCGCCAGAGCAGCGGCAGGAGCACGACGGGCAGGGCGCCGAGCGCGAACAGGATCTTGTAGCCGAAGTTCGGGACCACCCACGCCGACACGATCGCCGACATGACGAGTCCGATCGGGAAGATCACCTCGTAGAGCAGCACGAATCGTCCGCGCTTGTGGGCTTTGGTGATCTCGCCGATGTAGCTGGCGGCCACCGGGACCTCGGCGCCGAGACCGATGCCCTGCACGAACCGGAAGACGAGGAAGAGCATCAGGGAGTCGGTGAACGCCATGCCGAGGCTCATCACGGCGTACAGCGCGAGGGAGGCGATGATGACGTTGAGCCGGCCGACGCGGTCGGCGAACCAGCCGCCGGCGAGCGCGCCGACGAGCATGCCGATGCCGCCGATGGCGATCACCCAGGCGATGTCGCCGGGGGTCAGACCCCACTTGGGGGTGAGGACGGGGAGCGAGTACGCGATCATCAGCTGGTCGAAGCCGTCGAAGAACGTGACGGCGCCGACGATGACGCGGGCCTTGATGTGCCACCTGCTCATCGGCAGGCGTTCGAGTCGGGCGCTGATCATCTCAGCTGTGGCAGCCATGGCGGGCGATACCGTCGTCATGAGCATCCTCAGGGTCGGGTCGAGGCATTTACTTAAGCCCTCAAAGGCTTACCGCTAAGATGTAATCTCACGCACATGAGAAACGTCAACCCTTGACTTTGGACGAAACATATTGTTCACACCTGTGAGTACTTGTTAACCGCCCGTGGTTAACAAGTACTCACAGGCGGTGGACTGCATCCATTCTGCACAGATGCGTGCGGTCGTGTGTCACGAGCAGCGTCGCGACCTCGCGTTCTCGCACGACCCCGAGGATCAGATCCATGATGGCGGCGCCTCGTTCCCGGTCGAGCGCGCTGGTCGGCTCGTCGACGACCAGCAGCGACGGATTGTTCATCAGCGCCCGGGCGAGGTTGACCCGCTGTCGCTGCCCGCCCGACAACTGCGCCGGCCGCTTTCCGGCGTGGTCGGCGAGGCCGACGGCGTCGAGCAGGTCGCGAGCCTTCGCGCGCCCCGCCCGCCGCGGCACGAACCACCGCTGTCCGAGATGCGCCATCACCTCCAGTTGCTCGAGGGCCGTCAGCGACGACACGAGGTTGGACTGCTGGAACACGATGCCGATCCGGTCGCGGCGCAGTGTGGACGCCTCGCGGCGGCTGAGAGTGGTGAGTTCGGTGTCACCCAGCCGGACGGAGCCCGAGTCGGGCCGGATCAGCGTCGACGCCACCGCGAGGAGCGTCGACTTCCCGGCACCGGACGGACCGGTGATCGCGGCGATCTCGCCTCGGCCGAGCGTCAGCGACACCGAGTCGAGGGCGGTGATGCGTCCGGCGCCGTCCGGGTAGGTGCGGGTGACGTCGTCGAGGGTGAGGGCGGGTGTGGTCATCGTGTGCTCCCGAGGGCGGTGAGGGGGTCGGTGGTGAGGAGGAACCGGAGCGCGAACGCGGCGCCGACGAGGCCCAGCCCGGCGAGGGCGACGGCGGGCAGGACAGTGGTGGAGATGTCGAGCACGAACGGCACCGCGTCGCCGATCATCGACCCGGCCACGGCCGCCGTTCCGACACCGGCACCCACGCCGGCGAGCAGGACGACGAGCGCCTGTCCGAGCGCGTCCCGCACGAGCGACCCGGTGGACGCGCCGAGCGCCTTCAGCGTCGCGACGTCGGGGGTGCGCTGGAGTGTCCAGACCGTGAAGAACGCGCCGATCACCAGCGCGGAGATCGCGAACAGCATTACCGTCATCAACGTCAGCGACCCGTTCTCGGACGTGTAGGAGCCGATGGCGGAGAAGGAGTCGGCCACGGTTCGGGATGTCGTCCCTGCGACGGAGTTCGTGGACTCGTCCCCGCCCGACACCGCGAGCACCGTCGCCGCACCTCCGCGCGGGTTCGCGTGCTGCCAGTCGCCGAGCGTCATCCACACGGCCGGACTG
>NZ_JBHUSF010000306.1:0-11026 GCF_042673295.1 Rhodococcus sp. NPDC057014 | reverse complement strand
GGCGGTACCCCCTCCCGGGGGTTGGCACCGGACGGGTGATCTGGCGCGGCTCGCGCACGGGCGCCGGCTGGAGTACCTGGGCCGCGCCGACGACGTGATCAAGAGCCGCGGCTACCGCATCGGCCCCGCCGAGATCGAAGAGGCCCTGAAGCGTCATCCGCAGGTCCTGGACGCGGCAGCGGTGGGGCTGCCCGACCGGGAGATGGGCCAGCAGGTCAAGGCGTTCGTGCACCTCGCCGGCGGAGAACTCACCGAGGAGATCGCGGCACAGCTCCGCGAACTCGTCACGGCGGCGGTGGGTCCGCACGCCCGGCCCCGTGAGATCGAGGCCGTCGCAACGTTGCCGCGCACGGAGACCGGAAAGGTCCGGCGCCGCGAGTTGGTGCGGCCCCCGGCGTGAAGCACTCGGCGAATCCCGCGAATCCGCGGAGCGCCATTCATCGACCCAGCTAGACGAACACGAAGGACGAAGCAATGCGAAAATTCTGGCACGTCGGCATCAACGTGACCGACATGGACAAGTCGATCGACTTCTACCGGCGAATCGGCTTCGAGGTAGCGCAGGACAAAGAGATCGACGACAGCAACCTCGCGCGGGCATTCATGGTCGAAGGGGCCAGCAAGCTCCGCTTCGCGCACATGCGGCTGAACAACTCCCCGGACGAGGCCATGCTCGACCTCATCCAGTGGCGGGACGCACGCTCCGAGGGGCGAGCGCAGAGCGACCTCGTACACCCCGGCCTGTGCCGATTCTCGATCCTCACCGACGACATCGACGCCGAATACGCACGGCTGGCGGACGACGGTGTCGAGTTCCTGCACTCGCCGCAGACCATCATGGGTCCGGACGGAGTCAACGGCTGGCGGCTGCTCTTCGCCCGCGATCCCGACGGCACGCTGTTCCATTTCGCCGAACTGCTGGGGCAGGCCGCTACGGTCGGCTGACAGCATTCGCACGACGAAGGTAGGAACCCTTGACCAAGGCAGAAGTCCCGGGAAGCGGCACGACCGACGAGCGGGGCGAGCAAACCGGCGAACAGTTGGTCCCCGCTGTCTCACGCGCCACCCGCGTGCTCGAGACGCTGGTCCAGCAGTCTGCCGGTGCCACGCTCACCGAGTTGGCCAAGCGCTGCGCCCTGGCGAAGAGCACGGCGTCGGTCCTGCTCCGGACCATGGTGGTCGAGGGTCTCGTCGTGTACGACCAGGAGACCCGCCGGTACAACCTCGGTCCGCTGCTCGTGGAATTCGGGGTCGCGGCGATCGCGCGGACGTCGGCAGTCGCCGCGTCGCGGACGTACATGGAGTGGTTGGCCGAGCGGACCGAGCTGGCCTGCCTGGCCATCCAGCCGATGCCGGACGGTCACTTCACGGCGATCGCGAAGATCGAGAGCCGCAAAGCGGTCAAGGTCACCATCGAGGTCGGTTCGCGCTTCGACCGCACTACCCCGTTGATCAGCCGATTGGCGGCAGCATGGCCGGGCCGGGGGCGCCCGGGGCCGGTCTCGTTCCCCGACTCCGAACTGGAGCAGCTCCGGGCGCAGGGCTACGGCGCGGTCTACGGCGAGTATCGCCCCGAACTCAATGTCCTGGGGGTCCCGGTGTTCGACCGGGACGGCGTGCCATGCCTGTTCATCGCCCTGCTCGGCATGGGTGACGACCTGACGGCCGAGGGCGTGGCCGACATCGCCGACTACCTCGTCACGGCGTCACGGGAGATCAGCTCGCGCATCGGCGGACACATCCCCGCCGACTACCCGACTCCCGCCGGGGCGCCGGACCTCGACGCCGGACGCGGCTGACCGACCCGCACTTTTTCTTTCCTGCGGCGACCCCACCCGGGGCCTGCCGCTCCGAGTCGACCCTCGATGGTCGGCTGCCCACCTCCGGGTGCCACGCGCCCGGGGTATCCCCGTCCACTGTTCGTAGGAGACATAGATGACCAGCAACAAGATCGCCGTCGTCGGCGGCACCGGGCCCCAGGGAAAGGGGCTGGCGTACCGGTTCGCAGCGGCCGGCAGGCACGTCGTGATCGGATCGCGTTCGATCGAACGCGCCGAGGAAGCGGCCGCCGAGGTGCGCAGACGCGCCGGTGACGGCGCCCGGGTCAGCGCCGCCGACAACGCGTCGGCCGCCGCCGACTGTCCCATCGTCCTGTTGGCCGTCCCGTACAAGGGCCATCGTGAGCTGGTCTCCGGGTTGGCTCCCGTTTTCGCGGGCAAGCTCCTGGTCAGCTGTGTGAACCCGCTCGGCTTCGACAAGGCCGGGGCGTACGGTCTGGACGTCGAGGAGGGCAGCGCTGCCGAGCAGTTGCGGGACCTGGTGCCCGACGCCACCGTCGTGGCTGCGTTCCACCACCTATCGGCGGTCACGCTCTGGGAGCACGAAGGCCTCGTCCAAGAGGATGTGCTCGTGTGCGGCGACGACCGGACCGCCAAAGACGAGGTGGCCCGGCTCGCAGTGGCGATCACTGGTCGGCCCGGCATCGACGGCGGGGTACTGCGGGTGGCGCGGCAGCTCGAACCGCTGACCGCGGTTCTCATCAACGTCAACAAGCGCTACAAGACGCACTCGGGTCTCGCTGTGAACGGGGTTGTTCATGATCCACGAGCTGCGTGAGTACATCGCTCTACCGGGCCGCGCCGACGACCTTCATCGCAGGTTCGCCGACGAGACCCTGGCCCTGTTCGCGGAAATCGGGCTGCAGGTCGACGGCTTCTGGCACGAGGCGGGCAACCGCGGCCGGATCGTGTACCTGGTGGCGTTCCCCGACGCCGAGGCCGCGGACGCGCACTGGGCGCGGTTCCAGACCGATCCTCGGTGGCTCGCGGTGAAGGCGCGCACGGAGAGCGACGGGCCGCTGATCTCGGAGATTCGAAGCACGTTCCTGGTCACTCCGGCGTACGCCCGGCCCTGAGCGGCGCCCGAAGAGGGTTGGGCTCGACTCTTGACCGTCGCCGCATCCTGCCCCTAATCTGTTCCATATAGTGATTCGAGTTCAATATCATGAAGAGAAGTTCCATGATCAAAGGAATCCAGCTTCACGGCTGGGCTGACGGGCCACAGATGGTGGAAGTGGCAGAGATCGCTGCTCGGAGTTTCGAGACCGTCTGGCTCAGCGACCAACTCCAGTCCCGAGGCGTTGCGGTTCTCCTCGGCGCCATCGCTGCGCGCACCGGCGCGGGCGTCGGCACGGCGGTGACGTTCCCCTTCGGACGCAACCCGCTCGAGATGGCGTCCAGCATGGCCACCCTCGCGGAATTCATGCCCGAAGGACGCCGGGTCAGCATGGGAATCGGCACCGGCGGTGGGCTGGTGAGTGCGCTCATGTCGCTGCAGAATCCGATCGAGCGGGTGGCCGAGTTCATTGCGATGTGCCGACTTCTCTGGCTCGGCGACGCGATCCGAATGGGTGACTACCCCCAGATCTGCGCAGGCCTCGGATTGCGTGAGGATGCTCGGGCGTCGTTCTCCTGGACGAGCAAGCCCGACGTGCGCGTCGTGGTCGCCGGCGCCGGACCGAAAGTACTGGAGATGGCCGGCGAGCTTGCCGACGGCGTCATCTGCGCTAGCAACTTCCCGGCGCACAGCCTCGCGGCCTTCCGCAGCGGCCAGTTCGACGCGGTGAGCAACCTCGACTCGCTCGACCGGGGACGACAGCGCAGCCAGCGGGGAGAGTTCACCCGGATCTACGGCGTGAACCTGTCCGTGTCGGCCGACCGGGACAGCGCCTGCGCGGCGGCGCGGCGACAGGCCACACTCATTGTGAGCCAACAGCCTCCGGAGAACCTGCACCGGGTGGGATTCGAGCCGTCCGACTACGCCGCCACCCGAGCGGCGCTCAAAGCCGGTGACGGCGTGGACGCCGCTGCCGACCTCCTCCCGCAGGAAGTCGCGGACCAGCTCGTCGTGTCCGGCACACCGGGCGACTGCATCGAGGCGCTGGCCGAGCTGCTCGAGTACGCGGAGGACGCCGGATTCACGGAGGCCTACATCGGTGCCCCGGTCGGCCCCGATCCCCGTGAGGCAGTCGAGCTGCTCACCTCCCAGGTCCTGCCGGAGCTCCGATGAGCGCGAATAGGGATGTAGCCCTGGACTTGTGCCCGGCCGAGCACCACGACGGTCTGGTCGTCCTGACACTCAATCGTCCCGAGGCACGCAACGCCCTCGACGTCCCCTTGCTCGAGGCGTTCGTCTCCGCACTTGCCGAGGGAAAACGCGCGGCCGTCGATGTCCTTCTCGTGCGGGCGGAGGGACCCGCGTTCTGTGCAGGAGCCGACGTGCGTTCGGACGACGGCACCGCGACCGGCCGCCCGGGTCTCCGGCGCCGGCTGATCGAGGAAAGCCTCGACCTGATCGGCGACTACCCGGCCGCAGTGGTCGCGGTCCAGGGAGCCGCGGTCGGCGCCGGCTGGGCCATAGCCGCGGCCGCGGACATCACCCTGGCCTCACCTGCCGCTACGTTCCGATTCCCCGAGCTCCCACTCGGGTTCCCGCCACCCGACAGCACGGTGCGCCGACTCGAGGCCGCAGTCGGCCCGGCGCGGGCACTGCGGCTCCTGGCCCTGAACGAGCGCTTCGTCGCCGACGACCTCGCCGGGCTCGGTCTGGTGGACGTCGTTCCCGAGGATTCGCTCGACGTGACGGCGCGCGAGACGGCCGCCCGACTCGCGGTTCTTCCGCCCGAGCTGTTGCGCGATCTCAAAACAGGGCTCTCCGCCTGGAAGCGGACCTCTCTAACGAACACCCTCGAAAGGCAATCATGACCACCAGCATCCACATCCAGACCGACGAGCAGGCGCACCTGCGCACCACGGCCCGGGCGTTCCTGGCCCGGCACGCTCCCGCGCTCGACGTGCGAATCTGGGACGAGGCGGGGACGTACCCCGAGCACCTGTTCCGCGAGATCGCCCGCCTCGGGTGGTACGACGTGGTGGCCGGAGACGAGGACGTCGACGGTACGGCCGGCCTGCTGATCACGCTCTGCGAGGAGATCGGCAAGGCGAGCTCCGACCTCGTGGCCCTGTTCAACCTGAACCTCAGCGGACTGCGCGACATCCACCGCTGGGGCACGCCCGAACAGCAGGAGACGTACGGCGCGCCGGTGCTGGCCGGCGACGCGCGCCTGTCGATCGCGGTCAGCGAACCCGACGTGGGCTCCGACGCGGCCAGCGTGGCCACTCGCGCCGAGAAGGTCGGGGACTCGTGGGTCCTCAACGGCCAGAAGACCTACTGCGAAGGCGCGGGCCTGCCCGGCGCGGTGATGGAACTCGTCGCCCGGGTGGGCGGCGGTGGCCGTAAGCGCGACCAGCTCGCCGTATTCCTCGTCCCGGTCGACCATCCGGGTGTCGAGGTCCGCCGGATGCCTGCGCTGGGACGCAACATCAGCGGCATCTACGAGGTCTTCCTGCGCGACGTCGCGCTCCCGGCCACGGCGGTGCTCGGCGAGCCCGGTGAAGGATGGCAGATCCTGAAGGAACGCCTGGTGCTCGAGCGGATCATGATCAGCTCCGGCTTCCTGGGCAGTGTGGCCGCGGTGCTCGACCTGACGGTCCACTACGCCAACGAGCGCGAGCAGTTCGGCAAGGCACTGTCGACCTACCAGGGCGTGACCTTGCCCCTCGCCGAGATGTTCGTCAGGCTCGACGCGGCCCGATGCGCCGTGCGCCGTTCGGCCGACCTCTTCGACGCGGGCCTGCCGTGCGAGGTGGAGAGCACCATGGCGAAGTTCCTCTCCGGTCAGCTCTACGCGGAGGCCTCCGCGCTGGCGATGCAGATCCAGGGCGCCTACGGCTACGTGCGCGACCATGCCCTGCCGATGCACCACTCCGACGGGATCATCGCCCGTGTCGTCGCGGGGCCGCCCTCGGTGCAGCTCGACTTCATCGCCCGGTCGATGGGCTTGGGGACAGGAGCGAGCAGGTGACGGGTCTGAGGCGCGCACTCGCGCGGGCGAGCGCCGGCAAGACCATCGACGCCGGTGAAGCCGAGGCCCTCCTCGGTGCGCGCGGCGCCGACCTCGACCGACTGTGCGAGGTCGCCGCGGGCGTCCGGTCGGCGGGCCTGTTCGACGCCGGCCGCCCGGGGGTGGTGACCTACAGCCGGAAAGTGTTCATACCGCTGACTCGCCTGTGCCGGGACCGCTGCCACTACTGCACCTTCGCGACGACGCCCGGACGGGTCGACGACCCCTTCCTCTCTCCGGACCAAGTCCTCGAGATCGCGCGCTCGGGTGCCCGGATGGGCTGCAAGGAAGCACTTTTCACGCTGGGCGATCGGCCCGAGGATCGGTGGGACGCCGCCCGCGACTGGCTCGAGTCGCGGGGCTACGCCGACACGCTGTCCTACGTGCGGGCCATGGCGGTGCTGGTACTCGAGGAGACCGGCCTGGTGCCCCATCTGAACCCCGGAGTCATGAGCTGGGCGGAACTTCAGCGCCTCAAGCCGGTGGCCGGTTCCATGGGACTGATGCTCGAGACCACCGCCCGCTCGCTGTGGGCGGAGCCCGGAGGCTGCCACTACGGCTCCCCGGACAAGGATCCCGCCGTCCGCCTGGCCTGCATCGAGGACGCGTCCCGCACCAACATCCCCTTCACGACCGGGATCCTGGTGGGGATCGGCGAGTCGTACGCCGATCGGGTGGAGTCCATCCTCCAGATCCGCCGGATCGCAAAGCAGTACGGCTCCATCCAGGAAGTGATCGTCCAGAACTTCCGCGCCAAGCCCGACACCGCGATGCGGTCCGCCGACGATGCGGGCCACGAGGAGTACCTGGCCACGATCGCAGTGGCACGCATCCTGCTCGGGCCTTCGATGCGTCTCCAGGCCCCACCCAACCTGTCGGAGCCCGGCGAGCTGCGCCGGCTGTTGGCCGCGGGCATCGACGACTGGGGCGGGGTGTCCCCGCTGACCCCCGACCACGTGAACCCCGAACGCCCCTGGCCGGAGATCGACAGACTCCGCGAACTGAGCGCTGCCGCCGGTTTCGAGCTCCGGGAGCGCCTCGCCGTCCAGCCGCAGTACGTCCTCGCGGGAGATCCGTGGATCGACGCCCGGGTCCGGCCGCACCTGCTGGCGCTCACCGACCCGGAGACCGGACTGGCCGCGGACGTGCTTCCAGAGGGCCGGCCGTGGCAGGATGCCGCGCCCGTAGAGTCCAGTGGCCGAACCGATCTGCACCTCGAGATCGATGCGGAAGGGCGTCGTACCGATACCCGCAGCGACTTCGCGAACGCGTTCGGTGACTGGACGGTACTCGGCGAGGAGATGAACGCACGCGCCGCGTCCGGCGCCCATCCTCGCCTGGGCGGTGAGGTGCTTGCCGCCCTGCGCACGGCCGAGCGGGACCCCGCCGGTCTCAGCGACGACGAAGCCCTGGCGCTCATCCACTGCGACGGCGCCGATCTGGATGCCCTGTGCGCCTTGGCAGATCAGGTCCGGCAGTCGACGGTGGGCGACACGGTGACCTACGTCGTCAACCGGAACGTGAACTTCAGCAACGTCTGCTACACCGGCTGTCGTTTCTGCGCGTTCGCGCAGCGGGCGAGTGACGCCGATTCGTACCGGCTCTCCATCTCCGAGGTGGGGGACCGGATCGCCCAGGCCTGGGACGTCGGCGCCACCGAGATCTGCATGCAGGGCGGGATCGATCCCGGTCTCCCCAGCACCATCCATCTGGACCTGGCCGCCGAGACGAAACGCCGGGCCCCGGAGATCCACCTCCACGCGTTCTCTCCCATGGAGATCGTGAGCGGGGCGTCGCGCATGGGCATCTCGGTGGCCGAGTGGCTGACCGAGGCGCGCAACGCCGGGCTCGATTCCGTGCCGGGCACCGCCGCCGAGATTCTCGACGATGAGATCCGGTGGGTGCTCACCAAGGGCAAACTACCTGCAGCCGAGTGGATTCGGGTGGTCAAGACCGCACACGAACTCGGGATCCGCACCACCTCGACGATGATGTACGGCCACGTGGACGAGCCCCGGCACTGGGTCGGCCACCTCCGCGTGCTGCTGGACATCCAGCGGGAGACGGGCGGTTTCACGGAGTTCGTTCCGCTGCCGTTCGTGCACCAGAGCTCGCCCATCTACCTCGCAGGTCTGGCGAGGCCGGGCCCGACCCGGCGGGACAACCGCGCGGTACACGCGTTGGCGCGGTTGATGTTGCACGGCCAGATCGACAACATTCAGTGCTCGTGGGTCAAGCTCGGTCCGGACGAATGCGTGGAACTGCTTCGTGGCGGGGTCAACGACCTCGGCGGCACCCTGATGGAGGAAACCATCAGCAGGATGGCCGGTTCGACCAACGGGTCGATGAAGACCATCGCCGACATCACGAACATGGCCGCGGCGGCAGGCAGGCCGGCCCGGCAGCGCACCACCACATACGAAGCCGTCGACGCCGAACGAACCGCCGCAGCCGAACGGTTCGACGACAGGGCGAGGTCCGTGCTGCCGCTCGCCGTCGGGATGGCCGGCCAGTGAACGGTGAAACCCGCAGTCGAGGACCCCGCGGGCCGTGGGTGGCCGTGATTCCCCAGCGGGACATCACGTCCGCGAAATCGCGGCTCCTGCTCCGGCCGGAGGCCCGGCAGGCGGTGGTTCGCGCAATGTTCCGAGACACCGTGTCCGCGGTTCGGGCCGCCTCACAGGTGGAGACGGTGCTCGTTGTCGTCGACCGGATTCAGGACGCGGCCCACGTGCGGTCGCCGGGTGTCATCCCACTCGTATTGCCGGGCACGCCGGGCATGAACGCCGCGCTGCGCGAGGGTGGGCGCCTGGCCCGCGAGTGGTGGCCGCGCTGCCGGCTGGCGGGACTGCCCGCCGACCTTCCGGGCCTGCGCAGTGAGGACCTGGACGTCGCGCTGACGGTGGCCGGGCGGCACGAGCGCACATTCGTGGCGGACCGAAGGCGCGAGGGAACGAGTCTTCTGACGGCCTCCGAGGGCGTCGACCTCGATCCGAGATTCGGGGAGCGCTCACGGCTGGCGCACCTGGGCTCCGGGGCGGTGGAGACGCTCGACCCGAACATCGAGTCCCTGCGGCGGGACGTCGACGATCTCGACGATCTCCTGGACGCCGCACTGCGGCACCCCGGTGCTGCGCCGGCCGCCGTGCTGCGCAGTCTGGGTCATCCGTTCGATCCGGCGCCGGCACGGCAGCGGTTCGACTCGTCCTCGGTGGCACCCTGATCTTCGTCCGTATCCAGCGGTGACCGTCGATTCGCCTCACTTCCAACAGTATTCAGAGCTGCCCCCTTACTTTCTTCGAGGAGACACATGAACAATCGGCTCAGCTTTCCTGCATACGTGGGCGTCGCCGCCCTGGCATTTCTCGCGATAGCCGCTGACGGCTACGACCTCGCCATCTTCGGTGCCGCGACGCCGAACTTGCTCCACTACGCAGATTGGGGTCTGACGACCGCGCAGGTCGGGGTGATCGCCAGTGCGGCGATCCTGGGGATGGGGATCGGATCCATCGCCGCCGGAGTGCTCGCCGACCGATACGGTGTGCGGCGGTTGTTCCTGCTCTGCGTCAGCTGGTTCTCCGTCGGCATGATGCTGTGCGCCGTCGCACCCACCGCCGAACTGCTGGGTGCCGCCCGGTTCTTCGCAGGGTTCGGCCTCGGCGGGGTCGTGCCCACCGCGGTCGCGGTGACGATGAGTGTCGCACCGGCAGAACGGAAGAACTTCCTCAACGGCGTGATCCTGGCCGGTATACCCATTGGTGGCGTCCTTGCCGCTCTCACCGCCCTGGCCTTCCTCGACGTGCTGGGCTGGCGCGGCGTCTTCTTCGTCGGGGGCGCTTTTCCCCTGCTGACCGTGGTGCCGATTGCCGCGGTGAAGCTCCGGCGGTGGGTGCCCACGCCGAACGCTCTGCGTTCGGACGGCGGGGCCACCCGCCCCACGTTGCGCGTCGTCTTCAAGGATCTCGGACCCACCGGATGGGGAGCGCTGGCAGTGTTCACCGCGCTGACCTTCTGTGGCCAGATCCAATGGTACGGACTGCTCACCTGGTTGCCGCAGATCATGAAGGCAAGCGGTTACTCCCTCGGATCCGCATTGGTCTTCCTGGTGATCTTCAGTCTCGGAGCCGCCACCGGTGCGTCCGGAGGCTCCTGGATTGCCGACAAGTTCGGAGAACGTCGCGCAGTTCTCGCCGCCTTCACGGTCGGCGCGGTCGCCGTCATGACCCTTGCAGTACACCTGCCGTCGCCCGTCCTCTACGTCTTCCTGTTCCTCGCGGGCGCGGGGACGGGCGGAACGCAACCGATCGTCTTCGGCTACGTGGCCACCTACTTCCCCGTCGATATCCGCACCAGCGTTCTCGGATTCGTTGCCGGAGTGGGCCGGGTCGGTGGTGTCTGTGGGCCGATCCTGGGCGGCCTTCTCGCCGGCAAGCCGCCGATCGTCATCTTCTCGGTGCTCTCGGGGATCGGGGTGTTCGCGGCGCTGCTCTGCTGCGTCGCGCTGGCGGCGCGCAAGACCGGGAAAGACCACACCACCGTTGCGGCGAGCACTCCAGCCGAGGTCTGAGTGAACGTCACTGTGTTGGTTGGCGGGGTCGGTGGGGCCCGGTTCCTGCAAGGGGTGCGGCGGCTTCTCGGTGCCGATGCACCGGATGGTGGGGGTGCGTCGCATCGGATCACGGCGGTGGTCAATGTCGGTGACGATGTGTGGATGCACGGGCTGCGGATCTGCCCGGATCTGGACACCTGCATGTACACCCTCGGCGACGGCATCGACACCGCCCGCGGGTGGGGGCATGCCGGTGAAACCTGGAACGCGAAAGAGGAACTCGCCGCCTACGGGGCGAAACCGGACTGGTTCGGTCTCGGCGACCGGGACATCGCGACCCACCTGATCCGCACCCAGATGCTGCGGACGGGGTATCCGTTGTCGGCGGTCACCGAGGCGCTGTGCAACCGCTGGCGGCCGGGTGTGACGTTGCTGCCGGTCACCGACGATCGTAGTGAAACTCACGTCGTGATCACCGACCCGGAGGACGGGGAGCAGCGGGCGATCCACTTCCA
>NZ_JBHUSF010000305.1:0-11083 GCF_042673295.1 Rhodococcus sp. NPDC057014 | reverse complement strand
GCCGAGGCCCTTCGTTCGTTCGAATTCGACAACCCGGTCCGGCTGACGACGGTGAAGGACCGCTACGCGTTCGCCGTCGACGGCACCGGCGGCGCCGTGCACGTCGTGGACGCCGGCGCCTGGACCATCGACCACGGGGACCACACCCACTCGTACACGAAGGACCCGGTCGAACTCGGCGTTCTCGAGGGCGACGGCCCCGGGCACGTGATCGAGGGCGACGACAAGGTCGCGACGTTCTTCGACGGAGACGGCGTCGCCCGCGTGATCGACTTCGCCGCGCTCCGCAAGGACAGCATCGACGTCGGCACCGTCGCCCGGGCCGACGCCCCGCACCACGGGGTCGCCCTGCCGATCGCCGACGGATTCGTGGTCTCGCACTCGGCCGCGACCGGAACCGGCACGCTCGAATTCCACACCGCAGACGGTGCGGTTCCGCAGCGCTTCGACACCGCCTGCCCGAACCTGAACGGCGCGGCCGTATCCGACACCCAGGTGCTGGGCGCGTGCGAGGACGGACTGCTCCTCGCGACCGCCGGCGACGGCACCTGGACGTCGGAGAAGGTTGCGTACCCGGCGGGCATCGGCGCCGCCACCCGTCCCACCGCGCTCCGCGGACACGACGGCCTGCCGCTTCACGTCGCCACCGCGGGGCCGGCCGCCACCAACGACGGACTGCTGGTGTTCGATGCGCGCACCCGCGGGTGGACGCACGTCCGGACCCCGGACCGGGCGCTGGACGTCGCGCTCGCCGGCGACGGACGCTCGGTGTTCGCCGTCCTCGCCGACGGCACCTTCCGCGTGTACGACGCGCAGTCCGGCACGGAGACCGCGTCGTCCCGCGTCCTGGCACACCCCTACGACCCGAGCGGGGCGGCCGCGACCCCACCGGTGATCGTCGTCGGCGGCACCCGAGCCTACGTGTCGGATCCCGCGTCGAAGTCGGTGGCCGAGATCGACTTCCGGGACAATGCCCGGGTCGCGCGCACCCTCGACGTCGGCGTCGCGGCGTCCACCCTCGGCGTGGTCGGACTGTGAAGAGGATGCGGCGCCTGCTGCCGCTGGCCCTGCTGACCACACTCGCTGCGCTGCCGGTGACCGCGTGCACGCACGGCTCGTCCGACGGGCCCGTCGTCGTGGTGACCACGAACATTCTGGGCGACGTGGCGCAGAACGTCGTCGGCGACCGGGCCGACGTGACGGTGCTGATGCCGAGAGGCGCCGATCCCCATTCGTTCGAGATCTCCGCCTCGGATGCCGCGCGGGTGGAACGCGCCGACCTCCTCGTGTCGAACGGGCTCGGCCTCGAGGAGGGAATCGGCAAGACCGTCGACACGGCGCGCGCGGAGGGAGTTCCGATCCTGCAGATCGGTGAGGCGGTGCGGCCGATCGAGTATCGCTCCGGAAAGTCCTCGGGCACCATGGATCCGCACGTCTGGACCGATCCGGACCGCATGCGGGACGCGGTCGCCCTGATCCGCGACGCGGTGATCGAACACGTGCCGGACATCGACGCGAATGCCGTCCGCACGAACGCGGACGGCTACGCCCGGGAACTCGCGGAACTCACCGCCCGCATGACCGACAGGTTCGCGACCATCCCGCCCGATCGACGCAAACTGGTGACCAATCATCACGTGTTCGGCTATCTGGCACAGCGTTTCGGCTTCGACACGATCGGGGCGGTGATCCCCAGCGGGACCACCCTGGCGTCGCCCAGCGCGTCGGACCTGTCGGACCTGGCCACGACCGTCACGGCTGCGAGGGTGCCCGCGATCTTCGTCGACTCCTCCCAGCCCGATCGACTCGCACAGGTGCTGGCGTCGGAGGCACGCGTTCCGGTGGACGTGGTCTCGCTGTTCACGGAATCGCTGGGTGAACCCGGCTCGGGGGCCGGCACGTACATCGAAATGATGGATTCCAATTCCCTGGCGATCGCGCAGGGGTTGTCGTAGTCGATGCATCGCCACATGCACACTTACGACTTTGACAACCGTTTGCAAAAAGGGTTACTTCTCATGGGTGACCCTTATGCGTAGACCCCGACCCACCACCGTTGCCGCCGTGGCACTCTCGGCGGCACTTCTCACGTCCTGCTCCACCGACTCCGGCACGGCCGAAGCGACCACCACCGACGCGGCCACGCCACGACTGACACTGAGCTACGACGGCGGGGTGCTCGTCCTCGACGCGCAGAGCCTCGACGTGGTCGGTACGGCCGAGGTGGACGGCTTCACCCGGCTCAACCCCGCCGGCGACGACCGGCACGTGCTGATCAGCACCGGCAACAGCTTCACCGCCCTCGACACCGGAACCTGGACCGACGGCGACAGCCACTACACCGCCGCACCCGCACTCACCGACGTCGCGTTCGAGGCGAAGACGCCCGGGCACGTGGTCCGGCACGACGGCAAAACCGTGCTGTTCGACGACGGCACCGGACTGGTGCGCGTGTTCGACCCGGCCGCACTCGCCCAGGGCGCCCCGGACACCACCGAGTTCACGACCCCGGAAGCGCACCACGGTGTGGCCGTGGAACTCTCCGACGGCAGCCTGCTCACCACCGTCGGCAACGAGGACGAGCGCACCGGCATCGTCGTCCTCGACCGCGACCGCAAGGAGATCGCGCGCAACGAGGACTGCCCCGGCGTGCACGGGGAGGCCGTCGCCGCCGACGAGACGGTGGTCGTGGGATGCCAGAACGGCCTGCTGATCTACCGGGACGGCGTCATCACGAAGGTGACGAGCCCCGACCCCTACGGGCGCATCGGCAACCAGGCCGGCGACGAGAACTCCCCGATCCTGCTGGGCGACTACAAGACCGACCCGGACGCCGAACTCGAACGCCCCGAACGGGTCTCCCTCACCGACACCGCCACGGGACAGCTCACCCTCGTCGACCTGGGCACCAGCTACACGTTCCGGTCACTCGGGCGCGCCCCGCACGGTGAGGCCCTCGTACTCGGCACCGACGGCGCCCTGCACGTGATCGACCCGAACACCAAGGCCGTGAGCCGCACCGTCGACGTCCTCGATCCGTGGACCGAGCCGGACCAGTGGCAGTCGCCGCGTCCCGCGCTGTACGTGCAGGACCACACGGCCTACGTGACCGATCCCGCGAACAAGAAGATCCACACGATCGACCTCGACACCTGGACCATGTCCGGGCAGGCTGATCTGCCGGAGACCCCGAACGAGATCACCGGTGTGACAGGCTGAGCCGGGTCGTCAGTCCTGGGATTCGAGCGGTCCCAGTTCCGCGTCGAGCGCCTCCTGCACCACGGCCATCGCCGACAGACCGGCGGGGGCCCCGCAGTAGGCGCTCGCGTGGATCACCGCTTCGACGATCTCGGTGCGGGTCAGACCGTTGCGCAGCGCACCCCGCACGTGGCCCTTCAGCTCACCGTGCGCCCGCAACGCGATGAGCATTCCGAGGTTGAGGAGGCTGCGGCTGCGACGGTCCAGCCCCGGCCGATTCCACACGGCGTCCCACACGTGCTCGGTGACGAATTCCTGCAACTGCTCGCTGTCGGTCCCCGCGGTCCGGGTGAGCGCCCTCTCGACGAAATCGGGACCCATCACCTCACGCCGCACCGTCAGACCCGCTTCGACGGCCGGGCTCCGCTTGCCGGGTTCTTCACTGGTCATGGGTTCACTCCTGTTCACAGCGTCCGCGTGTTCAGGGGTCACTCTACGAGTCGACCCGATCGGAGTGGACGACCGAGGTGACGCCGCGGGCGGAGTACGCGTGCGGGAGGTGCTCGAGCCCACCCTCGTACCGCAGTCGGCTCGGCAGGAGTCCGTCGGTGGGGTTGACGATCACGCGAGTCCGCGATCCGGCGACCCACGACCGCCACCGTCCGGGCCGCGACACGGGCGGGGTCGCGTCGCCCACCCTGACCCCGTGCGGCGTGCCGCCGAACCGGATCCGCGCATACCCGAGCGCGACGGCCAGGGCGTCGTGCACCCCGGCCGCCGTCGCAAGACCGCGCTTGCCGGTGCTGAGCCCGTGCCCGGGGAGGTCCGCGACGACGACGTTCACGCCGTTCTCCGCCAACTCCACGGCGAGCGGAGTGAGATACCGCGCGTGGAGTCCGGGCGGCGCGGGCAGCACCACGGTGGCTGCGCCGCCCGACCGGGCCGCGTGGACCTCGGTGTGCACGGCTCCGGTGGCCGCGGGAATCTGGACATGCTCGAGGCCGCGGCCGTCGACACCGACGAATTCGGACGCCGGCTCCAGCGCCGCCTCGCAGGCGATGCGGCGTTCCAGGGCATCCTCTCTGCGCAACAGGGGTTTCCCCTGCAGCAGGATCATGACGGCCGCCGCCTCCCGGGCCGTCAGCGAGGGCGTCCAGCCCGTCGCCTCGGTGAGCCGCGTCGAATCGACGACGGTCTCGCCCGCGGTCACCCACTGACCGGAGAACGCGGTGATGCCGAGTCGGAACAGGACGTTCGCCGCCACGACCGCCGGTCGCTCGGGCACGTCGAACATCCACTGTCCCTGCATTGCCGCGAGTTCGCGGACCCCCACCCAGTCCTTCGGACCGAGGTTGAACGGTCCCACCAGGTCCTGCTTCACCGCGCGATGGAACGCGTCGGCCATGTCCCGCTGGTGCAGAAACTGATATGCCGCTTCGTCGGCGTGTGGGAACGCGCCGACCGGACCGGTGAGCTGGTCGATGCCGTCGTTGGAGAAGTCGGGTCCGATGATGTAGGTGGGGCGCAGCATCGAGATCGCCATCTCCCCCGGATGGCGGCGCAGCCACCACTCGGCGTAGTGCTCGACCTCCGCCTTGTCGTGGAAGTAGTACCGGTCGGGATCCCCTGCGGGATAGACGTCTTCGGTCACCGGCTTCGGGCGCAGTTCCGGTCCGTACGCGTTGATGCTCGACGCGATCACGACGCGGAGCACCCCGGCCCGGTAGGCGGAGTCGACGACGTTGCGCGAACCCCTCAGGTTGATGTCGTGGGTGACCGCCTTGTCCCGGATCTCCTCCACCACGAACGCCAGGTGGACGACGGCCTCACAGCCGCGGAACACGTCCTCGATGCCCGGGTCGCGAATGTCCATGCGGACGAACTCGAGTTTCGGATGGTCGATCGGCAGTTCCCGCCTGCCGAGACCGATCACCGTGTCGATGTCCGGATCGTCCAGCAGCACGGGCAGGATCGCGGCGCCGAAATCGCTCGTCGCCCCGGTGACCGCCACCTTCATCAGGCCGCGGCTTTCGTGACGGTCTCGGAGATCACGTCCACCGCCCGCCGCAACTGGGCGTCGGTGTGGGTGGCCATGACGCACAGCCGGAGCATCGCACCCGACCGCGGAACCGCCGGATAGAGTGCGGCACTGGTGAACACCCCCCGGTCGAACAGCGTGCGCCAGAGGCTCATCGCCTCGAGGTCGTCGCCGACGTGGACGGACACGATGGGCGTCACCGTCTCACCGCCGCCGGGAAGTGGAGACAGCGCACCCACGTCGAGTCCGTTGTCCGCCAGACCGGACCGCAGGACGGCGGCGTTGTCCAACGCCCGCCGTGCGCGTTGCTCTCCCTCCTCGCTGCGGATCAGCCGCACCGCGGCGAGGGACGCTCCCACCGCGGCGGGAACGCCGGACGTCGTGAAGAGGAACGCGCGGGCATTCACCCGCAGCGAGTCGAGGAGATCGCGGGATCCGGCGATGAATCCTCCTGTGGAGCTGGGGCTCTTGGACAGCGACGCCATCCGGATGTCGGTGTGGCCGTCGATGCCGAGCAGTTCGGCGGCACCGGTCCGCTGCTCACCGAAGACGCCGAGACTGTGCGCCTCGTCCACCATCAGGGCCGCGCCGTACCGGTCGCAGAGTTCGGAGACCGCGCCGAGCGGGGCGAGATCACCCTCCATCGAATACAACCCGTCCACGATCACCAGCACCGCGCCGTCGTCATCGGCCGTTTCCCCGAGAATGGACTCCAGGTGGGCGACGTCGTTGTGACGGAACTTGCGGATCGTCGCGCCGGACAGGGCACAACCGTCCCGGATCGACGCGTGGGCGGCGGAGTCGACGGCAACGACGTCGCCCGCGCCGACAACGGCACTGATCGTGCCGAGGTTCGTTTGATAGCCGGTGGTGAAGACCATCGCGTCCTCGGTGCCGTGCCATTCGGCGATCTCCGACTCGAGGTCGAGGTGCAGGTCCATGGTGCCGTTCAGCAGCCGGCTTCCGGTGATCGCGCCGCCGAACGTGTCGAGGGCGTCCTGCGCGCCCTGACGGATGGCGGGGTGATCGGCGAGACCGAGATAGTTGTTGGAACCGAGCATGATCCGGTCGGCGCCCTCCACCTGGACGACGGGGGCGGTGGCGGACTCCATCACCCGGAAGTAGGGACTCACGTCGGACTCGCGAACTGCCCGGAGCAGATCCACCCGGTCGTCGCCACCCAGCCTCTGGATCAATCTGTTCACAACCATCGATACGAACCTCCTCGCGGTGTGCATGATCGGGATTACTCCGTAGATTCGGAGCGGTGGCCGATGCGGTTTGGTGGCGCCGACCAAACCCGATTACGCCTCGCTCCGAATGCCCTATGGATATCCCTGTTCCATGGATGTTTCGGGGAATCCGGAATTTCCGCGAACACATTCGAGGAGTGTCATGACCGCATTGATGGCCCGCGAACACGCAGCGTTGCAGTCCTACCTGCCCGATCTCGCCGCCTATCTGGACGAGACGCCACTGCTCGCGCTGGAAGGCAGAGACAGCGGGGCGATCGGGCGCTTCCGGGACGCGGGCGGCACGGCGCTGACCATCCCGAAGGAATCCGGTGGGCTGGGCGCCTCCGCGCTGGATTCCGTTCGGGTCCAGCGGGCCATCGGCAGCAGGTCTCCCTCGCTCGGCGCCGCCACCACGATGCATCACCTGTCGCTCGCCACCCTCAACGAGTTCGCGCAGGAGGCCACGGACGACGACCGCGCGCTGATCAGGAGCCTCGTCGAACAGCGTGCCGTCGTCGCCTCCGGCTTCTCCGAGGGCGTCACCGGTGGCAGCGTGTTCATCCCCACCATGACTGCCAGGAAGAAGGGCTCGAGCTACATCGTCAACGGCAGCAAGAAGCCGTGCAGTCTGTCGGGGTCGATGGACCTGCTCACCGCGAGCGTCGAGGTCGACACCGGCGAGAGGGCGATCGCGCTGATCCCCGCCACCACACCGGGGATCACGGTGCGGCCGTTCTGGGAGAGCTGGATCCTCGCCGGTGCCGAAAGCGACGAGGTACACCTCGAGGACGTCGAGATACCCGCCGACCTCGTCCTCCTCAACGGTGCCGACGACCCGGACGGGCAACACGAGATGACCGGATATCTGTGGTTCGGGATGCTCGTCACCGCCAACTACCTGGGTGCGGCGAGCGCACTGCTCGAACGACTGCTGGCCGCAGGCAAGGACGACTACGAGGGTTATGTGCGCGCCGCCGCCGACATCGAGAACGCCATGGGCGCCGTCGAGAACATCGCCCGCGCGGTGGACGAGGGCGAACGCGGACAGGACATCTCGGTCCGTCTCCTCCTCTCGCGCATCGCGATTCGCGACGCGCTGGTCCGCGCGTCGGCGGCGGCCGTCGAATCGCTCGGCGGGATCGCGTTCATCAAGTCCTCCGACATCGGTTACCTCACCGCCGCCGTGCACGCGTTCGCCTTCCATCCGCCGTCGCGGCGGTCGGTCTCCGAATCGCTCGCCAAGTTCCACGCCGGGGACGAGTTCGCCTTCGTCTGAGCGTGCCGCGGTCCGGGCTGTCGGTGATCGGCGCTATAAAGGTCTGCGAACCACCGACCGCCGGATCAGGAGCTGTGATGCCCACCGAACACGACGTGCGCGCGATGATGCTGGCATTGCCGGAGGCGCACGAGGTGGTGATCGCGAACTGGGGCGACCAACCGACGTTCCGGGTGCGCAAGAAGATGTTCGGCCTCGTCGGGTACGGCGCCCCCACCGTCTGCCTCAAGGCGACGAAGGAAACGCAGGCCGCGCTGCTGCAGGAGGATCCCGACGTGTTCCTGGTCGCACCGTTCTTCGGGCGGTGGGGCTGGATCGACGTCGTCCTCGACCGCGTCGACTCCGAAGAACTGGCCGAACTCGTCGAGGAGGCGTGGCGTCTCACCGCCCCGAAACGGGTCGTGGCGGCGTACGACGCGGGGCGGCAGAGCTGACAGGGACTTTCAGGACATGATGGCCGTGGTCACGTCGCTGACCACGGCCCTCGTGTGCCGCTGACAGACCAGCCAGGTCGTCATCGCCAGCGGTAACTCGGTCAACGGGTGCCAGGGCCACCCCGGCATCTGTTTCTGCGCCGTGTACCGGCTCACCAGGACGGCGTCCGCTTTCGCCGCGGCCGCACCGGCGAGCGCGTGCTCGACGAACTGCGCGAACTGCCAGTACGGCCGGATACCGGCCTCCACCGCCGCGCTCATCAACCCGTCCTGCTGGGTGGGGACCTGGTCGCGGCTGTGGACGAGTACCCGCAGCCCGTCGAGGTCGCGCAGCGAACAGGACGCCGCCGACGCCAGGGCGTGACCGGGGCGCACGGCGAGACCGAACGGTTCTTCGCGGAGCTTCCACGAGGAGCAGTCGCTGGGCGGCGCCTGGTGCACCATGCACAGGTCGAGCCGCCCCTCACGAAGCATGCGCAGTTGGTTCGTGCTGTTCGCCTCGACGAGTTGCAGCGCGCACCCCGGCACCTCCTCGTCGAGGCGGCCGACCAGGTTCACGAGCCATTCGCTGGAGGTACCGGGTGGGACGCCGATGGTGACGACTTCCCGGATCTTGGTCGCACCCGACACCACCTCCTGCGTCGAGGCCTCGAGCGCCAGCAGCTGCCGCGCGTGCTGGAGGAGGGCATCGCCCGCGGCGGTCGGGGTGGCTCCGCGTGCCGTTCTGTCGAACAGGGACTGCCCCAGCTCCCGTTCCAGCGCCTGCACCTGCCGGCTGAGCGACGGTTGCGAGATCCGCAACCGGTCGGCGGCGCGGTTGAACGATCCTTCCTCGGCTATAGCCAGGAAGTAATGAAGATGGCGAAACTCCACGGTCGGTTTCCTCCAGTGCCGTCGTTCGACCAGGATACGACACCGGTTATGCCTTCAGGGCATAGCCGATGTGCTCAACAGGGCTTGGACAAGGGCTGTGATGGCGGTCTCTAATGGAATGCAGTCGAGGACGAACGCCCTCCGAAGCCCCACTCACCCGTAGGAGACCGATGAAGCTCGGGATCTATTCCGCATGCCTGCCGTCCCTGTCCCCGGCCGAAGCGATCGACGCGGCGGCCGGGGCGGGCTACGCAGGCATCGAATGGCGCGTCGCACACGACATCGGCAACTCCGGCACCCCGCACTTCCTCACCAACAATCGCTGCACCGTCGCTCCCGAGCCTCGCGCGGTCTCCGACATCTGCACGCGCACCCGGGCCGCGGAGTTGAAGGTCGTCGCACTCAGCCCGTACGTCGAGTGCGGTGACGTCGCCGGCGTCGAGGACATGATGCGGATCGCCCGGGACAATACGGTTCCGAGCGTCCGGCTACGCGCGCCGTGGATGGACGACAGCGGTTTCCACCGGCTGTTCGCCGACGCACGGGAGTTCTTCGACCACGTCGCGACCCTGGCCGCGCGGTACGACGTGCAGGCCCTGCTCGAGATCCATCAGCGTTCCCTCTGCCCCAGCGTCTCACTGGCCCATCAGCTCATCGGCCACCTGCCACCCGACCGGGTGGGAGTGATCTACGACGTCGGGAATCTGGTGGTGGAAGGGTACGAAGACCACCGCATGGCCCTGCAGATTCTCGGCGACCACCTCGCCCACGTCCACGTCAAGAACGCCCAGTACGTCCGGCCGGCCGGGGGCGGGGTGTGGACCCACCGGTGGTCACCCATGGACGACGGCGTCGCCGACATCCCCCGGGTTCTCGGCCTCCTCGACGAGGCCGGCTACCGCGGGTGGGTGTCCGTCGAAGACTTCAGCGACTCCCGGCCCGTTCACGAGCGGCTGCACTTCAACGCCGAGTTCCTGCGGCAGCACGCCGACTTCGAAACCCCTCTGACGCACTCACTCTGAAACCACCCACCACATATCGACAGGACCATCATGAACGAGCTTCACCGTTTCCCGCTCTCCGTCGTGACGGGAGGCGCAGGCGCCCTCGGCTCGGCGATCAGCCGCCGATTCGCCCGGGGCGGAGACACCGTCATCCTCCTCGACAACAACGCGGAGGCCGTGCAGACCGTCGCCCGGCAACTGTCCGAGGAGACCGGTGCGCAGGTCCACGGCTGGGTGGCCGACATCTCCGACGAGGAATCGATCCGCCTCGCCGTCAAGCGAATCGACGAAGAGTTCGGCCGGCTGGACCGACTGGTCAACAACGCGGCCGTCAACCCGCGGGCACGACTCGGAGACGTCGACGACACCGAATGGGACACTGCGATGGCGGTGAACCTCCGCGGTCCGATGTCGCTGTGCCGCTCCGCCATCCCGATCTGGACTCGCACCGGAACCGGGCGGGTCGTCAACATCACCTCCCGCACCTGGTTGAGCGGCGGGCCCACCGCCTACGTCACGTCCAAGGCCGGCGTCGTCGGTCTCACCCGTTCGCTGGCAGTCGAACTCGGACCGCTCGGCGTGACCGCCAATGCCGTCGCCCCCAGCATGGTCGTCACACCGTTCACGAAGGGCGGTCGCACGGACGAGGAGTTCGCTCTCTTCGTCGACAAGCACACCAGGATGTCGCCCCTCGGCCGTCTCGCGACAGCAGACGACATCGTCGACGCCGTCGAATTCCTCGCCTCCGACAAGGCCCGCTTCGTCTCGGGCGAAGTCCTGCACGTCTGTGGCGGAGCCCAACTCGCCGCCGCGCCGTGACCGGCCCCGCCACCACCCCGCCGCCTCACCCATCCCCGGGTGACACAGCCGAAGGACCACTTCCGATGCCCCCTTCTGAACGTCCCCTCGTCGCGGAACCGACACCGCACCCCAGCAAGAAGATGGCCCGCCGGGCCGCACTGGGGAGTTTCCTCGGCAGCGTCGTCGAATACTACGACTTCTTCGTCTACGGCACCGCCGCCGCC